>JBAYGK010000113.1:0-5450 GCA_041666665.1 Minisyncoccota bacterium | reverse complement strand
TGATATAATTATTGCAGTAATTATAAATTAACGTAAAAAATTATGACTGAAGTTATATTGCCGGAAGTTCAATGGGGTTCCGACTTGGAAGAGCATAAAGAAGTCCCAAAAGAGGCGAGAGTTTTGATTGAAAGGATTGTCAATGGGCACAACAATAACACGGAGGTAACGGTTACCGCTACCCCGGAATTGATACGGCTGGCAAAAGAATATCTGTCAGACGGCATTTCCGTCGGATCCAAAAAATTCAATATAATGGTGTGCGAAAAAGAAGATTCAAAAAAGGAAGAAAATGCGGTGGAAAATAATTTTTTTGTCCTTGTGCCGAAGTGGAAAGGAAGAAATTTAAAAATGCTCTCGGAATATTAAATCCGGTTCAAAAAAGGGTTCCAAAACTTGGAACCCTTTTTTGTAAAAAATATCACGCTTGGAAATGTTTTGCCCCGATGTTTTTTTGTCTCATAACTCGTATTTATACACTCTTTATATTTCGGTCTTTTTGCCTTATAATACAGGTATGATATTGGATGTCGTGAAAGTATTCGTTCCAACCGCGATAGCGTTTTTTGTCGGGATTGTGATGACCCCGTTTTTGACGCATTACTTGTATAAATACAAGATGTGGAAAAAGAAATCGGGGAAGGTTGCAATGGACGGAAGCGCCACGCCTCTTTTTAATGCACTTCATAAAGACAAGGAAGTCGGCACTCCGAAAATGGGCGGCATTATCATTTGGGGCAGTGTTCTGATCACCATCATCATCATCTGGCTTTTATCGGAATTCTTTCCTTCGGGAGCGACGGGAAAATTGAATTTTCTCCATCGCAATACGACGTGGCTTCCTCTTTTTACGCTCATAGTCGGTTCTCTCATCGGGCTCATTGATGATTTTTATGAAGTGCTTGGAACGGGAGATCATGTCGCGGGAGGACTTTCTTTGAAAAAACGCCTTCTGGTTGTTTTTCTCATTTCCCTTATCGGCGCATGGTGGTTTTATACGAAACTCGGCGTTTCTTCCGTTTCCATTCCCTTTGACGGCATTATGAATATCGGACTTTGGTTCGTTCCTCTTTTTTCTCTCGTCATGCTTGCGGTATATTCCAGCGGGGTGATAGACGGCATTGACGGTTTGGCGGGCGGGGTTTTTGCCACGATATTTTCCGCTTACGGCATCATCTCTTTTTATCAACAGCAAATAGATATTTCCGCATTTTGTTTTGTCGTTGTGGGCGGAATACTCGCTTTTCTCTGGTTCAATATTCCTCCGGCAAGATTTTATATGGCCGAAACGGGAACCATGGGGCTCACGCTTACGCTTGCCGTCATTGCTTTTCTCACGGACGCGCACGTGGAAGGAAAGGGGCTTCTTGTTCTGCCCATTCTCGCTTTTCCCCTTACCATCACCGTTCTTTCCAATATCATACAGGTGGCGTCAAAAAAAATGCGGCACGGCAAAAAGGTTTTTCTTATCGCTCCGATCCACCATCATTTTGAAGCTATCGGCTGGCCGGCGTACAAAGTAACCATGCGCTATTGGGTGCTTTCAATAATTTTTGCTTTGATCGGAGTTATCATCGCGCTGTCGGGACACCTGATATAATTCGCAAGCCAAAAGAATGAATTCAAAAAACGTTGATCATGTTTTTCTTTGGATTACTCTCTCGCTTGTTTTTGGCGGGTTTTTTTTGTTTCTTTCCGCTTCTTTGGGTTTGTTGGCGAGGGAGGGGGGAGAGAGCTTTGAAAATGTTTTCATCAGCCAAATAGCCCTGGGGCTTTTTCTGGGATCGCTGGCCATGTTTTTTATTTCCCGTATTCATTATAAATACATTCGGAAATTTTCGTTTTTTCTTTTTTTGGCGGGAATCATTCTCACCATCGGCGTTTTTGTTCCGGGAATCGGGTTTGAACATGGCGGGGCAAAAAGATGGATAGATGTCGGATTTACGACATTTCAGCCGTCCGAAATTCTCAAGCTCGGTTTCGTTCTCTATTTTGCCTCGTGGCTCAGCGCTTCAAAAGAGAGGGTAAACACTTTTAAACACGGTACGGTTCCTTTTCTCGCACTGCTCGCCATTCCCGCCATACTTCTCACTTTTGAACCCGACATGGGAACTTTCGGAATAATCGCCATCGCCGGAGCCGGTATGTTTATCACGGCGGGGGGACGATTGAGCCATATGGCCGTTATAACTATCATCGGTATGCTTTCCTTTGCCGTTGTGGTTCACTTCAAGCCGTATTTGAAAGAAAGAATAAATACTTTTTTAAATCCGGAAAATGATCCGCAGGGTTCGGGTTATCAACTGAATCAATCTCTGATAGCCGTCGGTTCGGGGCAGATATTCGGCAGGGGGTTCGGGCAAAGCATTCAAAAATTCAACTCTTTGCCGGAACCGACGAATGATTCAATTTTTGCAGTGGCTTCCGAAGAATTCGGTTTTGTCGGGAGTGCCGCGATCGTTCTTGTTTTTCTTTTTTTTGCGATGCGCGGGTTGCATATTGCCGGGCGGGCGCACGACCGATGGGGAAGAATGACGGTGACGGGAATCGTCCTTCTCATCATTACGCAGTCATTCATCAATATCGCCTCCATGGTGGGAATGTTTCCGCTCACCGGAGTCCCTCTCATATTCATAAGCCACGGCGGAACCGCGCTTTTTTTCGCTCTCGCCGAAGTCGGCATAATTCTGAGCATTTCGCGATATAAAACCGAATAATCGCCATTGTATATGGTGCACAATACCAATACGTATGATATTTCAAAAAAATAAAAAAATAGGACTTGTCCTCGGGTCCGGATCCGCACGCGGGTTCGTTCATATAGGAATCATAAAAGCTTTGGAAAGAAACAATATTCCCATTGATTATATCGCCGGAACAAGCATGGGCGCATTCATTGGCGGATTATATGCGGCAACGAAAGATATCGCCTATATTGAAAAACTCGCTTTGGATACGGACTGGAAACAAATGCTCATGCTTCTTGATCCTTCTTTCGGCAACGGTTTTATCGCCGGCGATAAAATAAAAGAGTTCATCCGCGTTTCTTTGCATGGGGTTGGATTTTCCAATCTTAAAATTCCTTTTTCCGCCGTTGCCACCGATATTATTGCGGGAGAACCTTTTGTCTTTCGCGACGGTGATCTCGCAGAGGCCATACGCGCGAGCATCTCCATACCGTTTGTTTTTCAGCCGGTTTCCTTCAAAGGCAAGATGCTGTGCGACGGAGATCTTTCCATGCCGGTGCCGGTTTCCGAGGCGATCAGAATGGGCGCGGAATACACGATCGCAGTTGATCTTGATTCCGGATATTTTAAACAAAAACGGCGGAAACGGAAAGACGGCTCCGGACCCAATTTTATGGATATGGGAAACAGCGTAGTGATGTTGCTTTCTTCTCATCTTGCCGGAGAGAACGCAAAAGTCGCCGATTTGGTGTTAACTCCGATGGTTGGAGACGTGGAATGGAATTCTTTCGGCTCAAGAGATATTACCGCCAATCTGATCGCCCGCGGTGAAAAAATAATGGAAGAAGCAATACCCCGTTATTTTGAATCCGTTCAGCCGCAAACTTTTGGAAAACGTTTGAAAGATTTTTTCAATCGTCCTCTGTAATTTTTAAAAAAGCGTCCCGACAGGAAAAGAAAAAACCGTGCGGCAGAGCCGTATGGTTTTTTGGCAAGCCGTCTTGATTTTTTTTATCGGGTTTTCTCAAAATATTTTTCGCCGTTCTTTTTGATTTTTCGGACATGCGGAACGGGGAATACTTCGCCCTGTATAACGATGTATACGCCGCGGGGAAGAGTTTCGCACGCGATCAAGGCTCCACCGAGGTTGAACGATGCGTCCGAATTCAGCGAGGCGTTCGGACACATGGCCCCGGTGAGTACGATTGTTTTATTGCGCACATGTTTTGCGAGAAGTTCTCCCGTTTTTGCCATGGTGTCGGTTCCGTGCGTAATGAGTATTCTTTTGCGCGAATCCGCCAAGCAAATATCCAGTATTCGTTTGCGGTCATCATCGGTCATATCCAAACTGTCTTTTTGCGGGAGAACGAAAATATCGGCATCGTCGTTTGCAATGGAAGTTTCCGTTTTGAGATCAAGATGTCGCACTCGGCCGGTTTTTAATATTTTTTTCACCGCCGGTTCTCCGAAGGCGATGACTTTTCCTTCGCTGAAATCATATTTTTCGGCGTCTATCGTTCCGCCGGCGGCGATTATTCGGATAGGTATCATTGGTTTATTGTTTGTTTATTATCCGCGCCATATTTTTTAAAGAGGATATAGGAGTATGCGGCGGAAGCGATTGCCGAAAACATAATGGGGATAATGAGGAATAAAAACATGAGATGGGGCGGCAAGAAAAAGCCGATGAGCGCAACCGCCGCCGAATACCGGAAAAGTTTTCCGCTCCATGCGTGCGTTTCGTCCCACACGCGAACGCTGGCGAGCGTCCACGGCGTACGGATGCCCATAAACCAGTTTTGTTTTGTTTTCGGAAGCGCAATCCCGAGCAAATACCACATAAAAACCAGAGGCGGCACGATCATTTTCCCCATATCAAAACGATAACCGATATTCCACGCGAGAGTGAGAAGATGAATATAAAAGAGAAAGAGAACCATGCCGACGATAACCCCATCATAATATTTTCGGAATGATGCGACATTTTCTTTAAGCGGATCAATTTTTGGGAGCAGGAACAAAAGAACGGAAAAAAAGATCATGAGAAACGGCAGAAGAAAAAGTCCCCAAAATTTCGGCATATAGCCGTTCACCTCGCCGTTCATCCCCCAATGAGAAGCAACTTCGGCGGGGAAAAGGGGATAGAAATAAAAACCGACGGCGAATGAAACGATGGTTATTCCCGCGATAACAAGATATGAATTTTTTGTCGTCATATGTTTTCAGTATATACGATTTTACGGCAAAAAGGGAGAGGAGAGTTTTAAAAAGCGGACAAGATGATTCTTGCCCGCTTTGACTGCGCGATACGGCTAACTTTTCAGCCAATTGATTATTTTGTCTTCAAAAAAGACGGTAAATACAATGACAAAAAGAGTTAAAAGCATAGCAGACCCCAGTGCCGGAATGCTGAGATATCGCAAAAGGAGATATCCGCCCCACACAAGAATGATACCGCTCGTTGAATACATAACTTCGTGTTTCGGAAAAGGTATTCGTCCCGTCCAAAAAAGGAAAAACACCAAAACGACAACAGCGACCAAGACCAATCGTAAAATCACACGGCCCTCCTTATTCAAAATAAAAGCATACTTCAAATCTGAATGGAATTATAACATAAATCTCAAAAAAAAGCCAGTGTTTGGTAAGTAACTGCTCAAACCCTCCCCAGCTTCATCATCTCCCCGAAAAAGTCCGTCGGCTTGTTCCAAAACAGAGAGAGGATGACGGAAGCGAGAATACTCGTCCGTTCCGCCCCTCTTT
>JBAYGK010000112.1:0-5596 GCA_041666665.1 Minisyncoccota bacterium | reverse complement strand
TTTGAGGGTATTGAATCCTCGCCCGAGGGCAACCGTTTTAACTTTCTTTCCGGAAGAAATTCTTCCTCTTTTTACTAATTGTCGTATTGTTGGCATATGTAGGGTGTATCGTAATATATTACGGAAAAAAAAGCAAGGGGTCTTCCGAATTTTTCTTAAAATATGCTTATACCGGTAATGAGAGCGCCTAGAAATGAGATGACGAAAGAAATGGCATTTCCCATGAAAAACAGGAAAAAAGCTATGAAAACAAGCCAGTATCTCTCCATAAATTCCTGAACGTACCGCATGTGATACGGAAAAAACGAAAAGAAAATGCGAGATCCGTCCAGCGGATATACGGGTATCAAGTTGACGACCGCAAGGGAAAGATTGACCGCCACGATAATAATGAGAATTTTTATTTGCGCCATGGGAAGCAAGAGCGCGCCGCTTGCGCTGAAACGGACGATCATTCCAAAAAACACGGCGAGCAATATATTGGAGAGAGGACCCGCCGCCGCAACCTTCGCTTCTCCCCATTTTTGATCGCACAAATTGTACGGATTGTAAGGCACCGGCTTCGCCCAGCCGAATGGTATTCCCGCGGTAACGTAACTGAGAATCGGGACCAACACCGAACCCACCAAATCAATGTGTTTCAAAGGGTTCAGGGTGAGCCTCCCCATTCGTTTCGCCGTGTGGTCGCCCAGAATGTTCGCCATAAAACCGTGCGACACTTCGTGCAGTACCACGGAGAAAACGAGGACGAGAATAAAGAAAATAAAATCTATCGCTTGCATAATATGAGATTTATGATAGCATATGAGAACCGAAATAAAAAGCAAAAAACACCATTATGGCAAAATCATGTTTAATTTGTGATAAAACGTCCCTCATGGCTGGAAAATACTCCAACCGTGTTCGCGCCACTAAATTCAATCCCACGGGGAAAACAAGAAAATACCCCAATCTTCAATGGGCCACGCTTCCGGAAGGAGGTCGCATAAAAATCTGCACCGGCTGTAAAAAAGCGGGTCTGCATTTGAAACTGAAGGCAAAAACGAAAACCGCGAAAACAAAGGCAAAATAAAACAAAAAAAAGAAAGAAAAAGTCCGCAAATCGCGGACTTTTTTGTAATTTTTTTCAGGACTGACTATTTATCAATATTTGCAAACAACACTTTCATGTCAACGATGCTGAGACGTTTTTTTAATTCAGATTCTATCTCCGCTTGTTTTTCAATCGCTTCAATTCGTTTTTTTCTTCTTTGCTGAATAAATAATTCCATAAATTTTTGGAAATTTCATTGAGGGCGCCGAATTTTTCAAAAACATCGTCAACTTTCGTAAAACCGCGCATTTTCATGTATTCATCGGTGATTATTTCATTAAACAAATAGCCGACATCAAACAATCTTCGGCGATGAGCATACGCCGCCTTATACGTGCGAAAACCCAATTCTTCCTTATACATTTTCGTCGCGCATTTCTCGCAATATACTTGCTCTTTCCCTTTCTTATCCCGAAATCCGCCACTAATATCAACAATGTTTTTTGCACGACAAAAATAACATGCCACGCCGGACGGCGGTCTATTTTCATCTTTCACCTCCGACGGTCGGCAATGATATTTCAAAACAATAAGCGGAAGATTTTTTTTGGGTTCTTTTTTGGTTTTCATATATTTCTTATTTTTTCTTGCCCAAAATCTTTTTCACTTCGCGGTCAAAATCGGAAATGTAATTTCTGTCTTGTTCCGCGCGATATTTTTCGTATTCCGCCAGCGCTTTCTTTTCTGCGTCTTTTGCGCTCACCGTACCCGCGGAATGCAATAATTTCTTTTCGGAAATCGTCAAAAATTCGTCCAATTTTTTGATCCAGTCCGCCATTTTCATCAATCTTCCACCGCCCGCTTGCAACTCGGCAAAATCAATGTACAGCGAAACGATTAAATTCAGTTGATTTATTTCCGGTTCGGTTAAATAATTTTTTGCGACAGAAATATCATCGGTGGTAATATAATCGCCCTTGAAACTCATAAGCCCCATCAATGGTTTTTTGCTATCGGCTCGTTTGGTAATAATTTCCGCCGCCGTGTGTCCGTGTACGGCAAAGTGCATTTTATTCTGTACCGTGGCAAAGAATTTTTGGGTCAATTCGGCATCAACTTTATAATCAATGCTCGTGGCGTAAATATCGGTTACTTTTTGATAAAACATCCGCTCACTGCTTCGTATGTCGCGAACCCTCTGCAAAAGCTCCTGAAAATATCGTGCCCTGCCACCCCCTTGTTTGAGACGTTCATCGTCCATTGTAAAACCTTTAATTAAATATTCGCGTAATTTTTCCGTCGCCCACGTTCTAAATTGAGTCCCTCGAAGAGACCGCACCCGATACCCGACAGATAAAATCGCTTCTAAATTATAGTGTTTTGTGTCATACCCTTTTCCGTCGCTGGCAGTTATTCGGAAATTCCTAATAACTGAATTTTCGTCCAATTCTTGCTCTTCAAATATGTTTTTCAAGTGTTCATTCACCGTTGGAACACTCACATCAAACAACTCCGCAATCAATTTTTGCGATAACCAAACATTTTCATCTTCAATCCGCACCCGAATTTTTTGATCTCCGTCAAGAATCTGGTATATGGCAATTTGCGATTTTTGAGTTTCTTTTTTCATGATTTGTATTTTTTTTGTATTTGTCACCAATATAGACATTTCGGTTTAACGTTATTTACAAGGGAGTACCTTGTATTACCACCACACATTTTAAAATTCTGTCTTTGAGGTTTCACCTCCAAGATTTTTTAACGTTCCCGTATTGGTCTTTATATAAAACAATTTGCGATTTTTGATTTTCCATATTTCTTGCCCCAACTTGTGGTGATTTATAGTGGGATTGTCGAACCAGTTTTGTCGAGGGATTTTTATTATGACGCGAATTTTAAAAAGGATTCGTACCTGACCCCATTATCTGAAAAAATTTTAATTTATTTTTTTAATTTTAATATCAGCATTATTATAAAATAATTTAAGAAGGAAAATTATTTCATTTCTGAGATTTGCTCTTTCCCAACCTTTTTTAGGAGACATGATTCCGGAAATTCTTTCTGCTGTTATGTGCCCAACTTGTTTATCAGCACGTTCTTTTGCGTCTATTAATGTTTGAGAGATTGTCGGTCTTATTTTTTCCCAATCTTTAGGATTAGAAAAGAAATTTTCCGCACAGATATCTGTTTTGTAGCGTTTTTCTTTTGGGTAGAAAAAAGTGATAAAATTTCTAAGGTGAATAGCAAATGATTCAATAATCATGTTGTTATAAGTTTGGTTTATATCAAACGGAATTTTGCTTGTTTCAAGAAGCATCATTTCCTCGTAAGGAAGATGCTCATTAAGACAATCAAGTAGTTGTTCTTTTGACAATTTCATTTTTGCTATTTTTTATCAGTATCTTTGGGGTATCCCCATTTGCCCCTAGTAATATACCAAAATAATCCCTCCAACATTCCCATGGCACAAATTATAATCAAATTTCCTATTATAAATGGAAAAATACCATCATTAAACTCTAAAGCTTGAAAACCAATATTATATATAACCAAAACGAGCACGAATAAAACGACATACAAGGTTTTTACGACCCTATACCATGTTTTATTCTCATATTCACAAATAATTTTATTTTTCACCACCAGACGTTGACGTTGTTTCGTTTGTTATTAATAAACTCAACACCCTTTCTACACAACCCTGACAGTAAAAGTCATATAACACATCCAAACCGCTTGATTCTTTGTCACAAAGAGACCATTCTTTGCCGTCATACAAAAATCCCTCCTCACAATTTGTTTTACATTTTTTACAATTCATATAATATATTTCTTATTTTTTAATCTTCATAAAAAAAGTAATCATTATCATATTTCCGATCCGTTTCGTTTTTTTCTAATAAGGAAATTTTATTTTCTTTAATCCATTTATCCATAATATTAAAATTTATTTCTTTAATTTTTCAACCTTTAACGATTTTTTGGTTTTGGCGGATAGAGCGGGGGTTTGTTTGTTCGTTAAAATTTTTGCGTTTCTTGGCGTTATCACGCTTTCGCCTATTTGCTTCTCTATTTCAATTCTGGCTTTTTTGGCGGCGAGACCTCCGGCGCGGGCGATTTGTTTGTTGTTCTCCAATCCTTTTGGTTTTTTCTTTTTGGAAATTTCAGTTGTGGAGACTTCCGCGAGAGTGTTTAACGCCAGCTCAAGATTCGTCAAATAATAGGGACAGCCACCATTGTTTTGTGTTTCATTTCTTCTTGTATTTAAATCCTCTTCGGTCTGCCGGATTTTTTGCGTTGATATAATTGTACGATACTAGTGTATAACTGAAAAGTCAAAAAAAATGGACGAGGCGGGCGGCAAAATATTACGCTTATTTTTTTAATTTTTTAACAATTTTTGGCGGTTTTTTGGTTTTGGCGGATACCGCGTGGTTTTGTCCGTTTGGTAAAATTTTTTTGCTTGACCCCGTTAGAGTTTTATTCTTTTGCGCGGTGTAAAGAAGTGAATTTTATCTCAAAAAATCGTTTTATCAAAAACAGAATATTTTAAAACTCTAACGGGGCGGGGTTGACTTTTTTATTGTTTTCGCATATAATAAACGTACAAATGCTCATCTAGGGCTCTCTCCCTTCGGGGAGTAAAAACGGGAAAACTTATCGGATCAAACCGATAAGTTTTTCTTTTATTTTTCGGTAATCCCCGACGCTCATTTTACCGAGAATATATTTCAGACGGCGAGAATCAAACAGGCGAATTTGCGACAATATCGCCGTACTTCGCTTATTCTGAAATTCAAAATCGGCGTAAAATTTCCCCGTCTTTTCGGTTTTTGTCAGGGGAACGCCCAAAAATACGTTTTTGGAAAATTTTTTCAAAACGATAACCGGACGCAAAAATTTCTCTCCTTTTCCGTTTTGTTCAAAACCGATGTTTTCCCCAATGGAAATAAACCAAATTTCACGCTCGTGAAAAGTTTTCAAATTATCGGTTATATCAATCCGTTTCTTTTCTTTATTCCATAAATCAAAATCTTTTTCCATATTTTTGTTTTTAACTCTTTCACTATATCACAAAAAATCACCCATACAAGAACGGTTTTTGGAGAATTCTATTTTCCATATTTTCACTGTTTTTGGTCAATTACCCCCAAATTCGCTCCGTCTGTTTCAAAAACTATTCTTCCGTCTATGTCCGTCCTCAAGACCTTCACGCCGTCTTGTTCCGCCAGATCAAGCGCTTCCTTGTTCGGGTGTCCGTATTTGTTGTCCGCGCCGACGGAAACCACGCCGTATTCCGGTGCGACCGTGGCGAGAAATTCCGGCGACGTTGATGTCTTGGAACCGTGGTGCCCGAACTTTAAAACATTCGCATGAAGCGCCGTTCCGTATTTTTCAACAAGCGCGTTTTCCTGTTCCGAGGGAAGGTCGCCGGTAAACAAAAAAGAAATGTTTCCATACGCGAGTTTTACGACAACCGAAGAAAGATTCGTTTCCGCCGCGGGAGGAAATTTTTTCTCCGGATACAAAATTTGCAGAGTAACATTTTTATCAAGCGTTATG
>JBAYGK010000111.1:0-5611 GCA_041666665.1 Minisyncoccota bacterium | reverse complement strand
TATGGAAGAAGAAAAAAATACAAATCCCGCCGCCGCTAAAGCTGTGGCGGGCAAGGTAAAAATCTCCGAAATTGAGGAGAAAACTCTTGTTTTTTGGCGGGAAAATAACATTTTTGAGAAATCGCTCAAGCAGACCGAGGATAATGAACCGTTCATTTTTTATGACGGGCCGCCGTTTGCGACGGGGCTCCCGCATTACGGGCATCTTCTCCAGGGCGTTTTGAAAGACGCCGTACCTCGCTATGCGACCATGAAAGGGAGGTATGTCAGACGCGTGTGGGGCTGGGACTGCCACGGATTGCCGATTGAAAATCTCATTGAAAAAGAACTCGGGTTGGAACACAAAAAAGACATTGAAATTTACGGCGTGGAAAAATTCAATCAGGCCGCGAAAGACAGTGTGCTCCGGTATGATGCCGACTGGAAAAAAATCGTTCCGAGCATGGGGCGGTGGATAGACATGGAGAATAGCTACAAGACGATGGATTGGAAATACACCGAGTCGGTTTGGTGGGCTTTCAAGACGCTTTGTGACAAAGGTCTTATCTACGAAGGATACAAACCGATGCATATCTGCCCGCGATGCGAAACGACGCTCGCGGCAAGCGAAGTTACGCTGAACTATCAGGACGTAAAAGATCTTTCGGTCACGGTGAAATTTGAACTCGTGGACGAATCCCACTCCGCCGGAGGCTCCGCGGGACAAGCCCGGACATTTGTGCTCGCATGGACAACCACCCCGTGGACACTGCCGGGGAATGTGGCGCTGGCGGTGGGGGAAGGAGTCGCATATGTGAAAGTAAAAAGTAAAAAGGAAAAAGTAAAAAGTGCGACGGAAAACGATAAATTGAAAGAAGGGGAATTGTATATTCTTGGAAAGGAAAGATTGGCGGAGGTTTTAAAAGATGAGGAATACGAGATTGTGGAAGAATTTACCGGAAAAGAACTTATCGGCGAAGCCTACAAACCTCTTTTTGATTATTACTCAAGCGACAAAAAGCTCGCGCAGAGAAAGAACGGCTGGAAAATTTATCACGGCGATTTTGTCACCACGGAAACCGGCACAGGTGTGGTTCATATCGCTCCGGCGTTCGGAGAGGACGACATGGAACTCGGCAAGACGAATTTTTTGCCGTTCGTTCAGCATGTCGGCATGGACGGAAATTTCAAACCCGAAGTTTTGGATTTTGCGGGAATGTCTGTGAAGCCGAAAAGCGATGACGAAAAAACGCGCCTCTCTACGGATATCGCCATCATCAAATATTTGCAGGATCACGGAACATTTTTTTCAAAAGAAAAAATAGAACATTCGTATCCGCTCTGCTGGCGATGCGATACCCCGCTTTTGAACTACGCGGCGTCTTCGTGGTTCGTGCGCGTGACGGCGATAAAAGATGAAATGATAAAAATAAACGGCGAGATCAACTGGGTGCCGGCAACCATGCGCGACGGACGTTTCGGAAAATGGCTTGAGGGCGCGCGCGACTGGGCGATATCCCGCTCGCGATATTGGGGCGCGCCGATACCGGTATGGAAATGCGAAAAATGCGACAAGTTGAAAGTCATGGGTTCCATCTCGGCTCTTCACCAAGATGCAAAACTGCGCAATCGCTATGTGGTCATGCGGCACGGAGAGGCCGACAGCAACGCAACGAATACCATCAGCTCGCGCGTTGAAAATCCGACTCATCTTACCGAAAAAGGAAGAAAACAAACGGAAGAAGCCGCTGAATCCCTGAAGGAAGAAAAATTTGACATGGTCTTCGCCTCCGACTTCGTGCGGACGAAAGAAACGGTTGAAATTATCGCGAAGAAACTTAAAATTCCCGCGGGCAAAATCATTTTTGATCCCCGTTTGAGAGAAATTGACACGGGGGACTTGAACGGAAAAAGCGTTGAAGAATATCACCGGCAATTTCCGACCACACTGGAGAGATTTGAAAAAAAACCGGAAGGAGGAGAAAACATCCGAGATGTCCGCGCGCGCGATGGAATTTCTGTTTGAAACCGACAAAAAATTTGAGAAAAAAAATATTTTAATCATTACGCATGAATACGTCCTTTGGATGCTTGATGCCACGACAAAAGGACTTTCCGATAAAGAAGCGTGCGAATTGAAAGAGAACACCGAAGGATATGCGAAGAATGCCGGAACGACGGAAATCGCTTTCCTCCCGTATCCTCATGGGAGCGACTATGAGATAAATCTGCACCGCCCGTATATAGACGTAACGCTTCTTTCTTGCGATTGCGGCGGCGAAATGAAACGGGTTCCCGAAGTTTTTGACTGCTGGTTTGAGTCCGGTTCCATGCCGTATGCGCAATTTCATTATCCTTTTGCCACCGCCGATGACGGAAAAAACGAAAATGATTTTGAGCATAATTTTCCGGCGAACTTCATCGCCGAGGCGGTGGATCAGACGCGCGGCTGGTTTTACAACATGCTCGTGCTTTCAATCGGACTTTTCGGGCGATCGCCTTTCAAAAATGTTATCACGACGGGAATGATTCTTGCCGAGGACGGGCAAAAAATGTCCAAAAAGCTCAAAAATTATCCCGATCCGATGGAGGTGATCCAAAAATACGGCGCCGATTCTCTGCGCTATTACTTGCTTCAAGCGCCGGTCGTTCACGGCGAAGATCTGAATTTCTCCGAAAAAGGGGTGGACGAAATTTACAAAAAAATTATCGTTCGTCTGCAAAATGTCGTCGCATTTTACGAATTGTACGCCGGCGACAAACGGGAAGATTTGGTTTTCCCCAAAAGCGCGCACATCCTTGACGAGTGGATATTCGCGCGGCTCGGCGAAGTCCGCGTGGAAGTGGAAAACGCGATGGATAAATACGAACTTGACCGCGCGGTGCGCCCGCTTTCTCTTTTTGTTGACGATCTTTCCACGTGGTATCTTCAAAATTCCCGCGAACGATTGAAAGGAAAAACATCTTCGGAAGAAAATGACGCCGATAGTGTTTCCGCGAGGGAAACGCTCCGGTATGTTTTGCGCGAGTTCTCAAAAATAATCGCTCCGTTTGTGCCGTTCGTTGCGGAAGAGACGTACCAAAAAGTGAAAGACAACAAAGGCAAAGAAAGCGTTCATTTGGAGGAATGGTCGCGGGTGGAAACGCTGGAAGGCGATCCGATACTTTCCCTCATGAACGAAACCAGAAAAATCGTTTCGCTCGGATTGGAAGCGCGCGCGAAAGGTTCGCTCAAAGTCCGCCAGCCGCTCAAAAAAATAACCCTCAAAATGGAGGCAAAACCGCTTTTCGCCGTTCCCGTCGGAAAAGAATTTCTCGCGCTTATCGCCGAGCGCGTGAACGTGAAAGAGGTCGCGTTTGATAAAATAGAAGGAGAAGTTTTGCTTGATGCGGAAATAACGCCCGAGCTCAAGGAAGAGGGGATACTCCGCGAATTCATCCGCAATGTTCAGGAACTCCGCAAAAAAGAAGAACTCAACCCCGCCGATCGCGAGCGCACGCTTCTCGTTTCAACCGACGACATCGGTAAAAATTTCCTCAACAAATACGAAAAAGAAATAAAAAGAGCGACGCTTTTTGCGGGCATGGAATACGAAACGATAGAGAAAGGAACAAAAGCCGGCGGAGAATATTTTAATATCACGATTGCGATAAAGAAATAAAAACATAAAACATTAATCGCTAACGGAACTATTAATGCGAATCTCGTTAGGCTAATAATCCTGCAATATCTGTGTTTTCTACATTTTTATCCATCAATTCAAAAAACTTTTTCAACTGATACGCGGCGATGCACCACAAGTAGTGCGCAAGGTATCCGAGTTCAGGACGAGGAAGCGTTGTTACGAGACCGAAACGAAGTTTGAGAACGGAAAAAACGATTTCAACTTTCTGTCGCAGTTTGAACAATTGATGTTGCGCTTCCGTCATGATCTTTTTCATGTTAGCTCGTACGCCGGTAAAAAGATTTTTTCCAAGTTCGGCAGCTTTGTCTTTCCATTCCTTTCCGATATATCCGGCATCGGCGATGATCATTCCGAAAATATCTTTCCACATCATTTCAAGCGCAACCCTCTCGTCGACCGTCGCTGTCGTGATTTTGAAACTTAGTATTTGCAAAAGTTCATTTGAAATGATATGAAGCCGAAAACCGTAGAACCATCCCATCGTTGATTTGCTTTTTGTAGCTATATTTTTAGCCACTTTATGACTGAACTCTCTTTTTATTTCACAGACCGGAAGGCGAGTTGAGTCGGTAAATTTCTTGTCATCGACTGATGTTCCGTTCTTGAAAATTTGCATGAACCCCTGAATGAGAATTGCGGCGAAACCCGAAAGTCGGTTGGCTGCGGAAATGAAATTTTGATAATTCGGCAGATTCGGAAAATCCTTTGCATGATATGATCTAACGTGCCGATAAAAGTCCTTCCAATTTTTGATTCCCGAGAAAAACCGAAAGATGCAAAGTGCGACTATTTCCGCTATACTGAGATTGTGTTTCTTTGTCGGAGGAGTGTTTTGGTCGGGGCGAGCAAGAGCGAATTTGATGTTGTTGAAAATTCCTTTGATAAAATCGTCAACGAAACAAAAAATTAACAGGAGAATCGTTTGGGAATTGGTGTGATGCGATAGGGTCATAAAAGTTTTTGAATTAGGTTTTTATGGCTCTATTATATCACATCTCGCCTAATGAGATTCACATTATTACTAAAAAGAGCTGGTTGTATCGGCTATGGGATATAAAAAACACGGGCATCATAGGAATTCTGCCCCAAAAATAACAAAAAAAGACATAAAGAAATGGACTGTCATAGCCATCGTTTTTACTGTGTTATATATCTTTTATCGCATCTCAGGTTTCTTCTCCAACTGTATATTTGAATGGCCCATTCGCTGGGACGTAAACACCTGCTGGCAAGAACAACACGAACCAGCCAAACAAAAAGCATCAGAGGTCACCGCTCAGCTTATTTGACCCATTGCTTTTGCCGTATTTTTGCAGTAAATTGCATAGTATGGCATAAGTATGAAAATAATAAGCTCTACCAAAATTGATATGACTCAGTATGGCAAAACTACTGCCTGTAGTGTTTTTTGCGTTCATGTAAAGGTAAAGAGTGTTGATGCCAGCGCGAAAGACATGATAAAGGCAATTTCGGACGTAAGTTGGATCAGTAAATTGGACGCTGTTTCTCAAATAACCTTTAAAGCAAGATCAAAAAGAACTATCGAAAAATTAGTGCGGGAATTCGGGACAGTCACGTTTCTTTTTTGAAATTTATGGTATAATAGTTTCCTGTTTTCGTCATTGGGACACACGCCTCAGATGTGGATGACTTCATAAAGCGTCTGTTGTTCGTCGTCGTTTTTCAATCTCGTTTTCTCTGTTCTTTTTGAATGAGGAAGCACGTATTCCATTTCATACATCGTATGCGTGAGTTCCGCCGCGCGTTTCGCGCTCATGGCGGTTTTTTTGACCGCGAGCAGTCTCTCCAACTCTTTGTAAATCGCGGAATTCGGGACAGTCACGTTTCTTTTTTGAAATTTATGGTATAATAGTTTCGCTATGCCAAGACTCGCCCGTATAGATCTCGCAAATGAAGTATACCACGTCATAAATCGTGCCAACGGT
>JBAYGK010000110.1:0-5613 GCA_041666665.1 Minisyncoccota bacterium | reverse complement strand
TATGATTCTGCTTGAAACAACGGCAATGGCGATGGCGAATGGGATGCCCCATAATGCCCAAACGGCAAAGAACTCTCTGGTTCTGGCTGATGTTATTTCCTCCGTTGTCATTCCGATTTCCGCGATCAAATACCTTGTGAGAAGGACGGGGCTGGATCTGATTCTTTTTATACTGCTTTTGGTGTAAAAATACCCCAATGTTACATATGTCGGGATTCCTATTAACCAGCAAACGATTGCCGTAATGGTCATGTTATTTTCCTCAGTTGTCAAAATCAATTTAAGAATATCACATTCAAAGAGAAAAGTCAAATAGCTGTTGACTTTTGTTGTGAAAAGCGGTTGAATACAATCAGGTTTTCGCACTTTGAGAGCGAAATATTATGGTAACAACTAATAGCCCGCCGTCGCTCTAAACGAGCTATGGCGTGGCAAAGGAGGAAATATGAGATATATTCCTGTCACATCGGCAGACCGCGAGGAAATGCTTAAAAAGATTGGGATTCACTTTATTGATCAACTTTTTGATATGCCTACCGATATGCTGACACACCTGTCAAAACCGCTTAATCTTCCGGCACCGCTTCCCGAAATGGAAGTTATGGCGCTTATGGAAAAATTCGCGAAAGAAGGCGAAATCGCGGCGAGCAAAACATCCTTTTTGGGCGGCGGTATCAATCGCCACTATTTACCCGCGACCATTTCCGCACTTATTTCTCGCGGAGAATTTTTGACGGCTTACACGCCGTACCAACCCGAGGCTTCTCAAGGAACGCTCCAAGCGCTCTACGAATTTCAAACGTATATCGCACTGCTTTCCGGCATGGACGTGGCAAACGCCTCGCTCTATGACGGCGCAACGGCAACCGCCGAGGCGGTGCTTATGGCGAAGAGGATTAATAAAAAAGGAAAAACGGTTTATGTGTCTTGCGCATTGCACCCGCATTATCGCGAGGTGTTGAGAACCTACCTGCAAGACGTTGATATTCCGATTGTTGAATTGGCGTTTGATGCAAAAACCGGGAAAACGATTCTCGCGCCAACGATGATGAACGATGCGCTTGCTCTTGTCGTCGGGTATCCGAATTATTTTGGTATCATTGAGGACCTGAAAGAGGCGAGAGAAGTTGCGACGAAAGTCGGCGCGCTTCTTATTTCGGTTACGACCGAAGCGCTTTCTTTGACGATTCTGAAACCGCCCGGGGAATTCGGCGTTGATATCTTCGTTGGCGAAGGACAATCATTCGGATTGCCTCCATCGTTCGGTGGGCCTCTGCTTGGTCTTATCGCGACGAAAGATGCATATGTCCGCAATTTGCCGGGCCGACTCATTGGGCGCGGAAAAGACAAGAACGGAAAAGATGCATTCGTCATCGTTATTGCGACACGCGAACAGCACATCAAGCGGGAAAAAGCGACCTCAAACATCTGCACGAACGAAGCGCTCTGCGCAACGATTGCCGGAATGTATTTGACCGCTTACGGAAAAACCGGACTGGCGAATTTGGCGAAACAGAACGCGGTGAAAGCGTTCCGCCTTCGCGAAAAATTGGCAAAAATTCCGGGAGTTTCCATTCCGTTTAGCGGTGCGACATTCAACGAATTCGTCATCCGCACAAAAAAAAGCGGAGCTCAACTTTTGCGGAACCTCTTAGCAGGACGACAAATTTTTGGGGGTATAAACCTCTCTGTCCATTATCACAAAAATCCGAAAGATATTCTCGTTTCCGTCACGGAAATGAACACGGATGAAGATATGGACAAATTCGTTCACGCGCTTCGGGAGATATTGAAATGATACATTCTGATACGGAAAAACTTATCTTTGAACAAGGTCGCGCGGGACGAACCGGTATTGATGTGGAAGGCGTTTGTCTTATTGAATTGGACGACGCACTGTCGCCGGAACTTCGCAGGGGACCGCTTGCCGGTTTTCCCGAAGTTTCCGAACCGGAAATGGTTCGCCATTATACCCGTCTTTCGCAAAGAAATGTCGGCATTGACGATACGTTCTATCCGCTCGGCTCTTGCACGATGAAATATAATCCGCGCATAAACGAAGCGGTGGCGAGTATGAAGGGTTTTACGAATCTTCACCCCGCGATGCCGCAAACGGAAACTCAAAACGCATTCCGAATCCTTTGGGAATTGGAACAAATGCTCAACGAAATTTGCGGCATGGATGCGTTCACACTGAATCCCGTTGCGGGAGCTCACGGAGAATTGACCGGTCTTAAAATTATTCGCGCCGCAATTCGCGCACGCGGAGAAAAAAGAGACAAAGTGCTTATCCCGACTTCGGCGCACGGTACGAATCCTGCGTCAGCCATGCTTGCGGGTTTTACTCCCGTCAATATTGAAGTGAATCCCGACGGCTCCGTAAATTTGGAAGCGCTTGAAAAAGCGCTTGATGAAAACGTTGCCGCGATGATGATTACCAATCCGAGCACGCTCGGTTTGTTTGAAACAAACATCAAAAAGATAGCCGATATGTTGCATGCGAAAGGAGCATTCCTGTATTGCGACGGAGCGAATTTAAACGCGCTCGTCGGCATCGCTCGTCCGGGAGATATGGGTTTTGACGTGATCCAAACGAACACGCACAAAACTTTCTCCACTCCTCACGGAGGCGGCGGTCCGGGCGCGGGTCCGGTCGGCGTTAAGAAAGAACTCGTTCCTTTTCTTCCTTCTCCTCGGATTGAAAAATTTGATAAGGAAAAATTCGGAAAAGTTCTTTTTGTTCCCGTCTATGATAAACAATCAATCGGTCGGATACATTCTTACTACGGGAACTTCCTCGTTCTTCTTCGCGCGTATTGCTATTTGCGCACGATGGGAGCGCGGGGGCTTCGCGAAGTTGCGGAAGCGGCGGTCTTGAATGCGAATTATCTCCGCGTTTCGCTTGCCGAAATCGGCTATCGCGTTCCGTTCAACAGGATGTGCATGCACGAATGCCTGTTGACGGACGAAAATATGCCGAGCGGTATCACAACCTTGGATATCGCCAAACGGCTGATAGGCAAAGGTTATCACCCGATGACGATATATTTCCCGCTCACGGTTCATGGCGCGATGCTGATTGAACCGACCGAAACGGAAACGAAAGAAACACTGGACGAATTCATTCAGGCGATGAAAGAGATTGCCGAGGAAGCGAAAGCCAACCCCAATCTTCTCCACGATGCACCGCACAATACGCCGGTGCAAAGAGTAGATGATGTTGGTGCGAACAGACCGCTCAATCTCAACTTGAGATGGAAACAGCAATAAAGCTGTATAAAAAACTCCGCCCCGATGTTACATCGGGGCGTTTTTTTTGTATTTTGGAATTATGGCGTTGGCCAATCAAGAAAAAGTCTATAAGAAGAATAATAATCGCGATGATTCCAACAGTAGCTATGGCGGTGTCCCGGAAGATTATTACAAGAAATAAAAGTGCTAAAAAAAATATGCCGTGCATTGATACTTCCAAATCAAATTCTTTTTATAAATTACTATAAAACACTGTTCTTGTCAATATCTTTCAAAAGTGCTATAATAACAACGGTTCTCGTATCGGATAGTTGCTGTCGGCTGTAAAACCGATAGAGGAAAGTCCGAACACACGCTGTTGTCACAAGCAGTAGCAGAATGGTAGCGGGTAACGCCCGCCTAGAGCGATCTACGAGATGCGAGCAGAGACGTTTTTATCCGAAAGGATGAAGACTCCCCTCGGGGAGAGTTCTCTTGGAAACAAGAGAGGTGAAACGGCTAAACTCTTACCTGTGTGCAAGGCCGTGTTCCAATGCAAATTGGAAAGTGCCGCTTGAGGGTTGTGGTAACATAACTCCCAGATAAATAGCTATCGCCCCACAAAGCGGAAACGCCGCGGGGTACAGAATTCGGCTTACAGATACGAGAACCGATAAAAATCACTTGGCGGTCCAACCGCCAAGTGATTTTTACAAATACATCATCGTTCCATCTCCTTATACTTACCCCATATACTTCGTCGAGATTTCCACTGTCTTATCCCTTTACCGCGAAACGCGGTATGCGGTATACTATAGCCATGGAAAGCATTGTGAAATCGGATATATTTTTCTTTATTACGGCGATATGCGTTTTTGCGGTTACGGCTCTCGTTCTCATGATTCTGTCGCACATATTGCATATGGTAAAAATTTTGCGAAACTCTCTTGACCGCATTCACGGCGAGACGAGCGGTTTTCTGGAAGACTTTGCTTCTTTCCGTTCACTTCTTCGGGAAAATCAGTTCGGGCTTAAACCGATCTTTGAAGCTCTCAAAAAGAAAGCCGATTCGTTTTCCGGAAAAAAATATTCTTCCCGAAAGAAGACGAAAGTGAGGGAAGAGAAGCTTCCGGTTGATACGACCGGAGATCAAATTTAATTATCAGTTATTAATTTAATCAAATATAGGATATATGGTAAAAAAGAAAACACCGGAGTCGCATGGAATGGGACTTCCTCTCGTTGCGGGAGCTATCGCCGGAATGGCAGGGGCATACTTTTTGTATGGTCAAGGACAGCAATCCGTGAAAAACAGAAAGAAAATAAAAAGCTGGATGCTAAAAGCGAAAGGCGAAGCGTTGGAGAAATTGGAAAAAGTGAAATCGCTTGATGAAGAATCATATCACAAAATCATGGACGGCATCGCGGAAAAATACGGAAAAGCAAAAGATGTTGATCCCGAGGAAGTGAAGGCTTTGGTGCAAGATTTGAAAAAACACTGGAAGAACATGATGAAGGATATGCAACCGAAAAAGAAAAAGAAACCGGCCCCGAAGGCAAAGGCGGTTGTACCGGCTAAGTCGTAAAAAGACGGAACCTGTCTCGTTTTGAGGCGGGTTCTTTTTATTCATTAATAAAAAGACATATGGACGACGATTTGAATGAGGTTTTTGTTGACGATTCGGAATCCTCCGAGGATCCGAAAATATGTACCGAGTGCGAGCGCGAATTTGAGGGCGAAGGAGAAAAATGCCCCGCGTGCGAAGCGGAGGAAGGCCCAAGCGATTTGGAATAAAAAAGGAAAAACACCGCCATAAACAGCGGTGTTTTTCAATATGGCGAAGCGGGAGAAAAACATATCATCATACTCGCGCACGGTTTTCATCCCTGCCCCGGTTGTAAATTCCCGCATAGCTGAAATTTACAACCGTGATGTTTTTTTGCCGATTGTTGCGGCGGCGGTTTTTCAGCGAGGGGATTTTCTGGTATACTTTGAGCATGTCTGAAACAGCGCTTTATAGAAAATATCGCCCGCACGATTTCAAGGGAATTCTCGGGCAAGATCATATCGTTCGGGTTCTCATGGGAGCGATAAAAGGCGACAGCATTTCTCATGCGTACTTGTTCTGCGGAACGAGAGGCACAGGGAAAACTTCCGTTGCGAGAATTTTCGCCAAGGAAATCGGCTGTGCGGCAAGCGATCTTTACGAGATAGATGCCGCTTCCAACCGCGGCATAGATGATATCCGCGAACTTCGTGAAGCGGTGAAAACTTTTCCTTTTGAAGGGAAGTACAAAGTGTACATCATTGACGAGGTTCACATGCTTACCAAGGAGGCGTTCAATGCGCTTTTGAAAACGCTGGAAGAACCTCCCGCGCAT
>JBAYGK010000109.1:0-5614 GCA_041666665.1 Minisyncoccota bacterium | reverse complement strand
CAGTTCTTTTTGCTCTGAAAAACGCCGCTTGAGAGAGCCGATTTTCCCGAATTCATATGCTGACCGAACGGTTTTTTGCCATTCTCCGATGGAAAAATACTCAAATGATTTATCCGGCGTAAGTCCTTGCGCCGACATGGGAATCTTTATTTCTTTTACTTCTCCGCCGTCCAAAAAATTGATCCGAAGACCAGTATCGTTGATCGTCCGCGCGCGGTCGGTAAAATAAGAAATCACTTCTCCGTATGTTTTTCCGCCTACATCCGCATCTCCTATGATTATGCCCGGATAAAACTTGTCCGCATAAACGAATTCAAAATACAGAATCGCGTCTACGATAAGGAAAAGGGCGATAAATAAAATAACCCACCACTTCGCGAGCGGAGGCACCGTGCCGAATTTTTTCTTCCGCCACGCCCGATGTCGGGAGAGAAGGGAAGCGTGATGTTTTTTATGTTTGCCCATGTGAAAGTTTGATAGGTTAATTATACCAAACTCCGAACAAAAACACGCAACCCGCCCTTGGGGAAAAGATATTACCTAGGGCAGTCCTAGGTAATTCAATTTCACTTGGACGTCCGACGTCCAAGTGATTTTTTATTTGCAATCGACAATTTTGGATTTATTTGATAGCGTACGATTATATTGGCAAAACAATTAAAAAAATGAGTTTGAAAAAGTTTGATGAATTTTTAAAGACGGTGGATCTTCGCAATTATCGGAGCAGGTTCAGGCCGATTAAAATAGTTGAAATGGATATGGATAAAGATGTTCAGGCGATAGAATTGCTTTATAAGATATATTGGGACGAGAAGAAATTTCTTGACTATGATGATTTTTATGAAGAATACCTGAAAAGACTCGGAGGAAATATTGAAACTTTCAGAAAAAAGATTTTGATGTGCGAAAAATGTTTTTATTTGGGATTGCCGGCAAGAATTTACAGAACATGGGCAAGTATTATCACACAGATACACGCCGGATATGTTGCGGAGTCTGTTTTTGGTACGGGTAGCGTCGAAATGTCTGAGGAACTGGACCATAAAGGAGCTGACTTTCGGGTAATATACGAGGATGTGAAAATGAATTATCAAGTGAAAAAAGAAACGCATAGCCGCGAAGTCAGGAAACAAAAAGAAGCAAAAGTTAAATTAGACGGAGAGTTTATTGATATTTTATATAATGTTCCGACGAGCGATATTTTTGAAAATCCAAAAACTCAAAAAGGAGAATGGAGAAAACCATACAAAGAATTCATGGAAAATCCGAATCTTGAAAGATTCAAAAACGGTTTCGTGGTTTTTACTCCGGCTATTTTTGAAAAGAAAAAACGAGAAATAGACGCAAAGAAAAAATAAAACAATTATGTTTTTATAAAGATGCAATGGTTTTCTCTGCGATTTTCACGTAATCGGGATTGATTTCAAAACCGATATAATCGTTCCCGAGCTCTTTGGCGGCGAGACACTCGGCACCGGTACCGACAAAAGGAACAAGAACGATACCGCCATTTTTTGGCATGGCTGATTTGATGAGTTTTCGGCACAACTCAATCGGTTTTTGTGTCGGGTGTTTCAAAATTTCATGTTCGGCATGTTGTTTTAATGCTCGCGGTTCAAAAACTTTACTTCCGCACGTTTTGCAAATAAACCACCGTTCATTCATTCCCGCCCCTCCCGCGAGCGCCGGAATTTTTAAAACATCCCGCGGCAACGCACCCCCTTCGTGCGCATTATATACCGTTTCTTTTCCGTTTTTACTGTATCGTCCAATCGTTCCTTTTCTTACTTTTCCGGCGGCTCCGTTTAAAAATCCTTCCGTGTACGGTTCTCTCACTTCATCGCGATTGAAAATCGGGCGTTCTTTCCATGCGCAAATGATTGACTCGTGGCTTCTCTGCCAGAACTGCAAAGAGGCGACATTTTTGTTGGTGTAGTGCCAAATAAGCCACCGTTTGTTTATGGAAATTTCTACGGAAAGATGCGCCAATATCTCGCTGAAACCGTATATGAACATCGTTCCCGTCGGTTTCATTATCCTGATGGATTCTTCTATCCAACTTTTTGACCATCGCACGTATTCGGACATTTCGCGTTTGTCAAGATTGTTTCCGAAATCTTTTCCAATATTGTAGGGCGGGTCAATTATTATCACATCACAACTTTCATCGGGAAGTTTTCTCATTTCTTCCACGGCATCATTCAATATTATCCGGTTCAGCGGCAAAGCTTTGCTTCTTTTGATGTTTTTTATCGTTGCCAGAGAGGAATAATCGGCATCAATATCATTTTTGATAATATCCGTTACAACACCCTGAATGGCAAAGGGCGTATGTTCAGAAATAATTATCGCGTTCATTTTTTTGTTTGCCGGTTCCAAGCGAATGCCTTTTTTGTCGCTGTAAAATTTTTTCAGGGTTGTTTCATAATTGTTGATTAAAGCAACAACTTTTTGCCCGTTTTCCGCCGTGTTTTGTTTATTTACTAAAACAATATCGCCATCGTTTATGTTTTCTTCAATCATGCTGTTTCCGGCTACTTTCAGCGCAAAAAGAGAACCTTGCTTCGGTAATTTGCTTTGCGGTATCGCAATCGTTTCTTTTTCGCGCATGGTTTCAATCGGAAACCCCGCCACAATTGTTCCGAGAAAGGGGATGCTCACCATTTTTTCATTTTCCAGCGCGGAGATGGCTCTCGGCAGATTTTTTTCTTTTTTTAACAGGCCTTGTTCCTTCAATTTTTCTATATGAAAATGCGCGGTGGAAACCGAAGCTTTTCCAAAATGTTTTTTTATTTCTTCAAGAGAAGGGGCGTATGTTTTTTTCTTCTGATATTTTTTAATGTAATCCAAAACCTGTTTTTGTTTTTTTGTTATCATTATTCATATTATAGAAAATAAATAGAAAATGTAAAATGCGGTTATCCACAACGGATGATTGCTTTACTTATTTTTTGTTTTATGCTATACTACTATTGTACGGCGGGAACGCCAATTAAGAGGGGGTGTCACAGGATGCAGAATCTCCCACCTTGATTGAGTTCGCAAGAATTCCGTCGTAGGTTCCTGAATTGCGTCCGCCGTACAACAAAGGACATCGCTCTCGCGGTGTTTTTTGTTTTTATCGTGATTTTTTCTTATATGTATGATAGAGTGGTTGAATAAGTATTGGGGGTCAAAAATATAGTCGGGGTATAGTATAACGGTAGTACGTGTGCTTCGGGGTTCATTTTAATAGTCGGGGTGTAGTATACCGGTAGTACGCCTGCTTTGGGAGCAGGTAGACCGAGTTCAATTCTCGGCACCCCGACAATCTGATTGATCGCTCTCGCGGGTCGCTGGGGCGTAGGTGTCAGCATGCGTGCTGACGAGGAAAACCTGCGGGTTTTCCAAAAAAATAAAATATGGATAAACAAACAAACACAAAATCGGAATACAAGATTCGCGATGGGGTTTTGGCTGTTTGGAAGCTCTCGGCACCGCATCGCCGTACTATGGGAGTTCTTGCCGGACTTGGCGTCGTTTCAGCCGTTGCCAGCGCTTTCACGCCGTATCTTTCGGGACGGTTTTTTGATGCGCTCACCTTGGTGTCCGGCAAGGGAACGCCCGCATCGCTTGTTCCGGTGTTTGCCGCCCTTGCTTTATGGTTTTTTGCCCAAATAGTGCAAAATATCGTTAGTTGGTTTCAGGCGTTTATTTCAAGAGGATTGCCGTTGGATATGGAAGCATCCGTCTACGAGCGGGGTCTCTCCCACCTTCTTCGTCTGCCTATCGCTTTTCATAAAGAGCATCGCGTGAGCGAGATAAGAGAAATATATAATCGCGCAATGAATCGCGTTCCCTCAATAATAAACGATTCGCTCGCAATCCTTCCGGATTTTTTGTCTGTCGTACTCGGCATCGCCATTGCTTTTACTCTTAACGCAACCCTTTCATATGTTTTATTGGGCGGGGCCGTTGCGTATGCTTTTGTCATGATAAGAACCGTTCAGAAATCCGCAAGCACCCAAGTTGAAGCGAATGCGTTTTATCAGAAAGCGTATGGAAGAGCGAGCAATTCCATTATGCAGATTGATGTTGTGAAAATATCCGGCGCGGAGGACTATGAAAACAAAGAAAGAAACAAGGACCTGGGCGCCGCCCGCAATGCGTGGAAAAATCTTGAAAATATTTGGGCCCGGCTTGACGGTTTCCAGCGGACGGTTGTGTTTGTCGTCCAGGGAACGATATTTGTTTTTTCCGTAAATTTGGTTTCATCGGGAACTATTACCCTTGGAACGCTCGTGGCTTTCAATGGGTATGCCATGATGTTTCTTTCTCCCATTGTACGCCTTGGTATGACGTGGCAGAGATTTCAGAACGGATTTGTTGCGGCGGATACGTTTTATAAAGAAATATTGGATAAGCCGACCGAGATATATCAACCGGAAAATGCGCTTCCCCTCGGTGAGATGGAAGGGGAGGTGGAGTTTAAAAACGTATCATTCCGTTATTCCGACGGCGATATCAATATTCTGGATAACGTATCGTTTATTGCCCGCAAAGGGGAAACGGTGGCACTCGTCGGCGAGTCCGGCGTTGGAAAAAGCACAACGATCAGCCTTATTTCCGGGATGTATTTCCCCACGAATGGAAGCGTGAAGATTGACGGAAAAGATATCCGCATGCTTGACTTGAAAGAGTTGCGCTCGCATATTGCGATCGTTCCGCAGGAACTGTCACTTTTTAACGATACAATAGAGGCGAATATTACATATGGGACATTTGATGCGACACACGAACAGGTTGTTGCCGCCGCCGCAATCGCCCAAGCGGACGGATTTATCAACAAAATGCCGAACGGATACGAAACAACCGTCGGAGAGCGCGGGGTAAAACTTTCGGTCGGACAAAAACAACGCATCGCCATTGCGCGCGCAGTATTGCGCAATCCTGCCATCCTTATTTTAGACGAACCGACGAGCGCGCTTGATTCCAAAACGGAAAAAGAACTTACAAAATCACTTGAAGAATTAATGAGGGGGAGAACGACGGTTATTGTTGCGCACCGTCTTTCCACCGTGCGCAAGGCGGATAAAATAGCCGTTATTGAAGAGGGAAAGCTGGTTGAGTCTGGAACTCATAATGAATTGATACAAAAAGAGGGCGGGAGATATAAAATGATGTACGAACACAACATCGGACTTGGCGAGTAATTCGTAAATTGAAAATTTTTGGTATAATCATACATATGTTGCCACGATTTGCCATATTTGTTGTCGCCGTATTTTTTCTCGGAGGAGTTTCCTACTCCGCCGAAAGCGCGATTCCCGGGGATTTTTTGTATCCGGTGAAAATTTACGCGAATGAAAAAGCGGGGGGAATTATTGCGGTAACCGACAAAATGGAGGCGGGTTTTTTGGCGAAATCGGCGGGGCGCCGCCTTTTGGAGATTGAGAAATTGGCTGAAAAAAATAAACTGACGAAGGAAAAATTGGCGGATTTGCAAAATCGCTTTTATGAAAACATCAAGAATTTCAAAGAGATCAGCCAAAGAATGGAAGAAAAAAACCAAAAGAATGCCGCTTTGGCGCGCGGAAACATGGAAAGCGTTTTGGATGCGCATCGCGAACTTTTG
>JBAYGK010000108.1:0-5644 GCA_041666665.1 Minisyncoccota bacterium | reverse complement strand
GGTCTCAAAAACGCCAAGGGTTTTGAAAAAAAATGTCTGGAAAAAATGGCTTTTGTGGAATGGAAAAGAGAAATGTCTTTGCTGGCGCCGCCGGAAGACCATACTCCCCACCGGTTGCGTCGCACTCATGCTATCGCTTTCGTTGACATGGACGGACTCAAATGGACAAACGACAATCCTTCTTTCGGATATTCCGTCGGAGATCACG
This sequence comes from Minisyncoccota bacterium, assembly GCA_041666665.1. Lineage (GTDB taxonomy): Bacteria > Patescibacteriota > Minisyncoccia > Phycocordibacterales > CAIJYI01 > CAIJYI01. The sequence continues at coordinate 5,436 of JBAYGK010000108.1, read as the reverse complement.
TTTTAAGATCGCTGGCGAATATTTTAGACCGTTGGAAAAGGCGGGGCGACGACCTCGTGGTTCACCGTTCAGGGGATGAATTTTTGCTTCTTTTCACCGGATCCAATAAAAAGGAAACGGAACGGCTCTTGTTGCAAAACAGGAGACGTTTTGAAGAAGTTGTAAAAAGGGATTTTCCCGGACTGTCCGGCAAGGTTAGTTTTTCTTTCGGCGTTTGCGAGGTGAATCTCAAGAATACGGAAAAAGAGATTGCTTCCGCTTTTGATGACGCCGGCAAAGACATGCACTGCTGGAAAGAACGGAGAAAAATGGACAGAAGCGTTTCGCCGCTCAGCGGGGATGTCGCGTAAAAGAAAGGCAAAGAGGGGGTTTTTCGGAACCCCCTTTCTTTTTTTTAAAAAATAAGATATATTAAAACGAGCCAGAAAGTCAAAAGTTGAAAGTCCATAAAGTCACGCCGTAATGGCCGTACTTTACAAACTTTTGACTTTCAACTTTCAACTTTTGACTTTAAGACTATTTATTGCCTGGTTAGCTCAGTTGGTAGAGCACGTCATTGGTAATGACGAGGTCCACAGTTCAATCCTGTGACCAGGCTCCAAAATTTAGGGAGCGATTATACACAAAAACCAAACATGTTTTTCGTTCCATTTTATGTGAAGTTTGAAAAAGTTGCCGATGCGGAAACTCGCATTATGCGGGTGATTGACGCCTCATCGCTAATTCCGGCGGGGCGGTATGCTTTTGTGGAAAATTTTTGCAATGACGATTCGTGCGATTGCCGGAAGGCGATGATAAACGTCATTGACGTGGACAACGCGAAAAGTCCGTCGGATTTTTTGGCGACTATCGGGTTCGGCTGGGAAGATGCGGATTTTTATTCCGAATGGCTGGGCGGCGATATTGAAACGGGTCGGGTAATGGCGGGATCGTATTTGGAATCGGGTGGCCGGCAGACAAATCTTTCAGGGTATTTTTTGGAATTTTGGAAAATGGTTATTGCGCAGGATGCGGCATACGCGGCAAGAATAAAAAAACACTACGATATGTTCAAAGGTGATTGATTTTTTAACTTGAAAAATTAATCAAATTATGGCAGTATATACGGATACGAAGTTCATCAAGTTATAAAGTTCATCAAGTTCATCAAGTACGGACTGTTAAGTCTGCCGTACTTTATAACTTGAAAAACTTTACAAACTTTTTAACTCCGTTTGCCACCTTAGCTCAGTTGGTAGAGCGTCTCACTCGTAACGAGAAGGTCCCCAGTTCAATCCTGGGAGGTGGCTCAATTTAGATATCGTTCGCGCGGCTCGCTGGGCGAGGTGCGAAAACCTGCGGTTTTCGGACTTTCCCTTGGCGGTCCTCCGCCGTGGATTCCTTGCGGGGGATTTTTTTAGTTTGCGCTCTTTTTTTGGATGTGATACTCTGCGGGCAGATATGCCCGTGATTCAGAGGAGGTTCCGTTGGACATTGATATTGCAAAAGTTCGTTATTTGCGCATCTTCGCGCAGACGATTCAATACGGCGTACTCGCGTTTCTTATTTTTTACATTGTTTTCTGTTTGTATTTGGCGGTTTTTCAAGGAGGAGAAATTGATTATCTTTTTGTCTTCGTTCTCATGATACCGATTCCTTCTTTTATTTATGATAAAATAAAGGAAAGCCGCGATCAATCGTCAATTTTGGAGCAATTGAACCGCATATTCAGAGACGACGGGGTGCGTTTGCGCGATGCAACGGAAACGGAAAAGAACATCGTAAGAAGTTTCTTTGATGAAAAAGGGTGGGAAATGCTCCCTCTTTTTACTTGCAATGCGCCAACACCGAATGCCATGCTCGGGCGCATTCACGGAACATATTTTCTTCTCTTTACCGAAGAATTGTTTCGGATATGCAATCCTTGGGAAATTTGGGTGGTATTGGCTCATGAAAGAGGACATTTTGCAAATCGTGACATAGGTCGGATGGCGATGGAAAGAGTTCTTTTTACCATCGTTCTCTGGGTTTCAATAACGGTTCTTGTAAAAATATGGTGGTATCTTGTTTTTTTCCATTCAGGTTTTTTACCCGTTGTTATGTCGGTAACGTATGTCATTGTTTGTTTTTTGACCATAGTGCAAGATCAATGCAGAAACATCTTATACCTCGCAAAAGAAATACTCGCCGATAATCACGCCGCGCAGATACTCGGTTCGCCGATGCCGATGCTGAAATGCCTCCAAGCAATTTCCGGCGGAAAAACATTGTATTTTAAAGACCGGGAAAAAGCTCTTTTGTGGATTTATAAAAGAAAAATTCCGATAGAGTAAACGTATGCACCCGCCATTTTGCAAGTGGCGGGTGTTTTTTGTTTGCCCGTTGTCTGATATAATAAAAACCAATGGAAGCACAAAAAGCGAGAATAGAAGAAATAGAAAAAATGATGATGCTCCCCGATTTTTGGCAAAACAAAAACAGGGCGCAGGAGCTCATCAAAGAGCTTTCGGGACTGAAAGAGTCCCTTTTGGGGGTGGGAAAATACGACAAGGGCGGGGCGATCATAACCATTTTTTCAGGGGCGGGCGGAGATGATTCGGAAGATTTCTCGGCAATGCTTTTTCGCATGTACGAAAAATATATTGCGGGGAGGGGTTGGTCCGTTATGATTCTGCACAAAAACGAAAATACGCAGGGCGGGTTCAGAAATCTTACTTTTGAAGTGGATGGGAAAAATGTTTACGGAACGCTCAAACACGAATCGGGAGTGCACCGGCTCGTCCGCATTTCTCCGTTCAATGCCAAAAAACTCCGCCACACGTCTTTTTCCATGGTGGAAGTCATTCCGATATTCAACAAAACGGAGGACTTGGAAATTCCCGAAAGCGAACTTTCCATAGAATTCGCGAGGGGAAGCGGGCCGGGCGGGCAGAACGTGAACAAACGGGAAACCGCCGTGCGCATTGTTCATCTTCCGACCAAACTTTCAGCCCACGTTGATTCCGAGCGTTCACAGCTTCAGAATAAAGAGAAGGCGCTCAACATTCTTCGCGGAAAATTGTACAAGCTGAAAGAAGCGGAACGAAAAAGCGCGGAATCGGGAATGTATGTGAGCAAGACCACGGAAATTGAATGGGGAAATCAGATTCGGTCGTATGTGCTTCATCCGTACAAAATGGTGAAAGACCACCGGACGGGCGTGGAAACGAGCAAGGTGGATGCGGTGCTTCTAGACGGCGAGATAGACGAGTTTATTGAAGCGGAACGGAGTTTATCAAGTCAATAAAGTTCATCAAGTTCGTAAGGTTGCGACGATGGACAAAAATAAGCAAAGAGCGGAATCAAGGACTGCCCTTAAGGAGGAGTGTAGCGTAGCGAAACGACGGGGAAAGGGCAGTCCTTGGTGTAGCGGACTCGGGATATGCTTAAAAAGTTAAAAATATGGAACAATCACTGGAAAAAATTAAACGAGTTGAACGATTAACCGAAATGCCGGAGGAATGGCGGGTTTTGCGTGAGAAAATTTTGAACAATTTTGAAAGCAAAACGGAAGGGCTGGACATTGAAAGGGTGTGCGAGTTTATGTTTTCTCACAATCTGCCCGTGACTGATTTTCTTTTTTTTGATAAAGAAGACATTCCGCAATTACAACGATGGCTTGGAAAGGTATATAATATGGACAATTTTATCCCAGACCATACGGGCTCATACGTGCAAGCCGTCCATTTTTTTATAATGAATTTAGTTTTGGTCTTAAGGCAAAGACAAACAGAAGAAGAAAATGGGTCGGTTTACACGGAGGGACAGCTCATTCATGAATTGGCGCACGGCAGTAGCGAGCACCAGCTTTTTGTAAATACGCCGGATTCGGGAAAATTACAACCACGTTCAGGGTTTGGGCTTTCAAATAATAAAAAAAGAGAGGGTTTCTCATATGGAACATTTTTAGAAGAGGGTTTTGCGGATATGCTTTGCGGCGATTATATGAAAAAAAACATATTGTCGGAAGTGAAGAAAAAAATATTTAAAAAATTGGAAAGTCTCGGATTTGATACTCGTTTGGAATCCATATCGCTTTCTTCTGTAAAAGCAGATTGCGGAATCAAATATATAGATTTAAGAGATGGCGAATTACATTATGGAGAGACCTCCATCGCCGCCACCGGACTGGATATGTTGTGCGCAAAACAGCCAAAACTAAAACAAGTTTTATTTGAAGCAAGAAGCGATATAGAAAAACTGAGAGAAGTTCCGAAATTGATAAACAAAATCAAACCGGGGCTGTATATGGAAATACAAAAGCACGCTTTGTACACCAAAGAAGATTTTATTCGCGTTCAAAACATCATCAAAGACGCGATAAAAAATTCAGTGTAAGTGCGTGCAGTATACGCACATGTACATATTGCTTTCTTTTTCGTATACTATACTAATAAGTTCATCAAGTTATAAAGTTCATAAAGTTTATCAAGTCCGGACGGAAACGTCGTTACTTTATAAACTTTATAACTTGATAAACTTTTAACTGTGATATGATTTACTTTGATAAAGTTTCAAAAAAATATCCGAACGATTCTATCGCTCTTCAGGATATAAATTTTTCCATAGCCCATAATGAATTCGTTTCCATTGTGGGGCATTCCGGAGCGGGGAAGACAACACTTCTCAAGCTTTTGCTTGCGGAGGAGCATCCGACGGAAGGATCGGTCTTTTTTGAATCGGTAAACGTGCACGCGCTTCATCGGAACGAAGTCAACAAACTTCGCCGCAGAATAGGAATGATTTTTCAGGACTTCCGTCTTTTGCCCAACAAAACCGTTTATGAAAATATCGCTTTTGCCATGGAAGCGGCCGGACGGAACGACGATGAAATCGCTTTTGATGTCCCGCACGTTCTTGAGCTCGTAGACCTCAACAATAAAGCATGGGATTTTCCAGGGCATCTTTCGGGCGGAGAGAAACAGCGCGTGGCGATTGCGCGCGCCATCGTGAATCAGCCGGATATTATCATTGCCGACGAGCCGACCGGAAATCTTGACCCTGTCAACACCTACGAAATCGTCCAAATACTGAAAAAAATAAATGACATCGGGACGACGGTTATTTTGACCACCCACAATAAAGGAATCATTGACCTTCTCGGCAGGCGCGTCATTACCATGGAGAACGGAAAAATAATAAGAGACGACGAAAGCGGGAAATACGTACTCTGAGTAAAAAGTTCATCAAGTTTATCAAGTCCATCAAGTATTACGACGGTACATGTTCGAACTTTATAACTTGATAAACTTTATAACTTGATAAACTTTATAACTTGATAAACTTTTAACTGATTATGTTTTGGCTTAACACAAAAAGAGTAATGCGCGCGGGGTTTTTGAGTTTTTGGAGAAACGGCTTTGTGTCGCTTTCTTCCATTCTCGTTGTGATGGTAACGCTTTTCACCATTATCGCGCT
>JBAYGK010000107.1:0-5657 GCA_041666665.1 Minisyncoccota bacterium | reverse complement strand
TATGTTTTGGCTTAACACAAAAAGAGTAATGCGCGCGGGGTTTTTGAGTTTTTGGAGAAACGGCTTTGTGTCGCTTTCTTCCATTCTCGTTGTGATGGTAACGCTTTTCACCATTATCGCGCTTATTTTCACCAACGTGATATTGGAAGCGGTTCTCACCGATTTCAAAGAAAAAGTTGACGTAAACGTGTATTTTTTGACCACCGCGCCCGAGGAAGAAATACGGCAGATGCAGGCCACTCTTGAAAAACAGCCCGAAGTGTCGTTCGTAACCTACGTTTCCCGCGACCAAGCGATAGCCGAGTTTCGCGAAAAGCACAAAGATGATTACCTGACGCTTCAAGCGTTGAACGAAATTGGGGACAACCCGCTCGGTGCACGGCTTAATATCGTCGCCAAAGACCCCTCTTTGTATGAAGGCATTGCGAAAAAAATCGCGGATCAAAACACCTCTATTTCGTCCGGCGGGACAAGAATAATAGACAAGGTCAATTTCAATCAAAACAAAGAAATCATTGACCGGTTGACCAAGATCATTGCCGGAATAAAACAGTTCGGATATACATTCGCCTTGGTTCTCGTTTGCACTTCGCTTCTCATCACATTCAATACCATTCGTCTGGTAATCTACATGACGCGCGAAGAAATCGCGGTTATGAGGCTTGTCGGCGCAAGCAGTATGTACGTTCGCGGGCCGTTTATCGTCGGCGGCATGATATACGGAATCGTTTCCGCCGTTTTTGCCATGATTCTTTTTTATCCGATAACGCTCTGGCTGACCGGCACCACGAGAGACTTCTTCGGCGGAGTTAACCTATACTCGTACTATATGGAACACTTCTTCCAGATACTCATCATCGTTCTTATCGCGGGAATGGTCTTGGGCGCCGTTTCAAGCTTTTTTGCGGTAAGAAAATATCTTAAAGTTTAAACGAATTCCGCAAACTCGCGAATGACACGGAATGATTGGCTTGTCCCGTATAAAATAAAAGAAAAGACCCGGATGTTTCCGGGTCTTTTTTGCGGGGGGTTATACAACTCCCGCGAATACGTCATTGTCAAAATCGGGGTAGAAGGGTTCGGTTTTTCTCGCCTTTTCGCCTTCCACTTTTGCGTTTTTCCGCCTTTCCCATGTTTGATATGGCCATGGGGGAGGGGGTATTTTCATTGTTTCAATAACCGGCATAGCAACCTCCGTTCGTTAAGGGATCCATCCTTGTTCCATAATGGTACAGGCGAAGAAAAAAGTCAACCCCGTTAGAAAATTTGATATTCGGGAAAAACCATTTTACATCAAGGCATTCGCAATTTCATCATTTGAAAATGAAACACGGTTGTTTTCAATTTTCTAACGGGGTCAACCCCGCCCCAATTTTTTTCGCACCATCAATATCACATCATGCATTTTTCGTCAAAGTCGCGGGAATTTCCGATATGGCGTATAATGAAAACAATTAAAACTTATTTCATATGAAATCAAAAAAGAAACCCGCCGTTCGGCGGAGAAAGTATATTTTCGTGGTCGGCGGAGTCATGTCGGGAGTGGGGAAAGGAATCACCGCTTCTTCCATCGGTGTCATTTTGCAGGATCGCGGTTTTAAGGTTACGTCTATAAAAATTGATCCGTACGTGAATGTTGATGCGGGCACGATGAATCCCACCGAGCACGGAGAAGTTTTTGTTTTGAACGACGGATTTGAAACGGATCAGGATATGGGAAATTATGAAAGATTTTTGAACACTTCCATTTCCTCGGACAATTACATGACGACCGGCAGAGTGTATCTTTCCGTCATTGAGAAAGAACGAAACTTGAAATACAAAGGCAAGTGCGTGCAGGTGGTTCCGCACATTCCTCTTGAAGTCATTTCGCGCATTGAAACCGCCGCGGAAAAAGCCGATGCGGACATCGCCATCATTGAAATCGGCGGAACGGTGGGAGAATATGAAAACGTTCTTTTTGTTGAAGCCGCCCGTATGATGGAGCTTCATACTCCCGAAGATGTTTCATGCGTCATGGTGTCGTATCTCCCCGTGCCGTCAAAGCTGGGAGAAATGAAAACCAAACCGACTCAGCACGCGGTGCGCGCTTTGAATTCCAATGGCGTTCAGCCGAATGTCATTATCGCGCGTTCCAGCGAACCCCTTGACCAAGTGCGAAAAGAAAAGATTGCTCTTTTTTGCAATATGCGGCCGGAAAATGTCATTTCGGCTCCCGATGTTGAAAGCATTTACGACGTGCCGATAAATTTTGAAAAAGATCATCTGTCGGATATTTTGCTCAAGTCTCTCAATTTGAAACCGAAGAAAGATTCCAGTTTGAAAGAATGGAAAAAATTCGTTGCGACGACGAAGAATACGAAGAAGGAGGTACATATCGCCATCGTCGGAAAATATTTCAGCACGGGCGATTTCGTTCTTTCCGACGCATACATTTCCGTCATTGAGGCCGTCAAATACGCCGCCTACGCGAATGGGGCAAAGCCGATTTTGGCGTGGCTTTCCGCAGAAGATTTTTCTTCAGAAGGAGAATCCTCTCCGAAAAGCGAGAGCGAAATAAAAAGAAACCTGAAAAAACTTTCCAAATACGACGGCATTCTGGTGCCGGGCGGGTTCGGTTCGCGCGGAATTGAAGGCAAGCTCGCGGTTATTCGTTACGCCCGCGAACGCAAAATTCCGTATTTCGGTTTGTGCTACGGCATGCAACTTATGGTGATAGAATTCGCGCGGAACGTCTTGGGGCTTGATATCGCGAATACCGCCGAAATAGACCCGAATTCCCCCCACTTGGTCATTGATATTATGCCCGATCAGAAAAAGAAAATGAAAGATGAAAATTACGGAGGAAGCATGCGTCTCGGCGCGTACACCGCGCTCTTGAAAAAAGGAACGGTGGCGCGGAAAGCGTATCATGACGAAGAGCACATTTCCGAGAGGCATCGCCACCGCTACGAAGTGAATCCTTTGTATGTTTCGCAACTGGAAAGAGGAGGACTCGTTTTTTCGGCAACCTCTCCCGACGGCATTCTCATGGAGATTGCGGAACTTCCCGAAAAGGCGCATCCGTTTTTCCTCGGCACGCAGTTCCACCCCGAACTCAAAGCCCGTCCGCTTGATCCGCACCCGCTGTTCGTGGAATTCGTAAGAAAAGCGCTTTTGCAAAATAAACGCAAATAAAAAATCGGAGGCAAAAAGGCCTCCATTTTTTGTGCGCCTGTTTTGTGGTAGAATATCGGCATATGCATCCACACGAACAAAACGGGTCATTTCCGTCGCAAAGAAACGAATGCGATTCGCGCTCTGAATGGCGCGATGACATGGATTTTTATGAAGAATATAAAGATCCGGGAAAAATTCTTGATGCCGTTTCGCGCCTTAAGATAGTAAAAGATCTGCGATTTCTCGGAGGGCTTTCGTCCGGAAATGCCGTAAAAATGGAGTATCGCGAATCTCACCCATCCCCTCACGGGGTAACGCTTGGGATTGAAGTGGAAATACCGGAGGAATCAATTTATCAGACCGAAGCGAAAAACTGGAACGAGAAAGAAAAAAAGCAATATTTCTATGAGATGAAAGAAAAATATGCCGTGGCGGAAAAACTCGGCGTTCCATCCGGAAAAGACCAATTTTGGGAGTTTGCGCATGCGCCGGCGCACAGTCCGGAAACGCTCGCGCGCGAAGTGCAGGCCCTGATCGGCATGGGACTCGTTAATCCCGATTATGAGAAATTTCCGCTTCACGTGACGATTGGAGGCATTTCATTTGATCCGAATAAAACGGACGAAGGCGCGCATATTCTCGCGAGGGCGCTTGATGCGACCGGTTGGGCGACAACCGGCGAACGCCTCATCGCTCCTTATACCGATCCCGATTCAAACTGGACATCGCATGATCTGCCGACGGGAATTCGCGAACGGCAAATGGACAAGATTGCACAGCCGTCCGAGGGAGAAATGAAAACGGCGGTTGAAATCCGGACACCCATACTCCGTTCTCTCTTCGGATTGGACAGATATCTTGCCGGCGCGTATTATCTCGGTTCCGCCCTGCGCGCATATCAAGAGCAAAAGAAAAATGATCCGATTGGAAAACAACTCGCGAAGATTTGGCGCGCGTTTGCGGGGAAGTGCGAAACGCGTTTTGAAGAGGAGGGATTGACGTCTCCCGCCTTACTCTGGACGCTTGATACCGAAAACAAAGCGGAACATTCTCCGTTCAAACAACTGGCAAAAGTTTTGGACAAAGCGCGGGAGGAACCCGAAAGCAAAGAGGCGAAATTCATTCATGATATCCGTTTGCTTGTCATCTCTGCGCGAGCGGAAATAAAAGAGATCATGGATAACGAATAGGTATACCAATATTTTTTTGGATAAAACTTGCATAAAAATAAGATTTGTGGTATTGTGGAGTCATGAAAGGAAAAAGAAACATAAATGCCGAATTTAACGAGTCTTTTACGACTATTTCGGTCTTTATGGATTACTACAATCAGAATATACCCGTGTCTTACCCCCATGCGACGAGAGGAGCGCTGGAAGCGTTCCGAAAGGCGTACCCGGGGCTGTTTTCCGACGGGAAAAAGTGGTCCATTGATAAGCACAGAAAACGCCTCATGGATTGGCTTCCTTCTTATGATTTTTCAAAAGAAATGGCAGTCATGGAGATGGAATAATAAAAAAAAGAAACTCCGCCCCTTATATCGGGACGGAGTTTCTTTTTGCGACGGCGGATAACGCGATTTACGAAAATACCCTCAAGGAAGTGGTGATTCCGCTTTTTATAAAATTCGGTTTCAATGGAATATTTTTTGGTATCGGTTTTTGAAGAAATACGATATATCGCGATTGGTCATGGTGGACATGAAGATGGCTTCGCAAATGGCGTTCCGTATCATAAAGCGGATTCAAGGAAACCGCCTTGGATCGCGCGCCGTGCGTTTCATATTCAAACGGATTGCCGAGGTCTTTGATCAGCAAGATGGCGTATATGGAAATAAAAGTTGCGGCCGCGACAAACAAGAAGCCGTCGTACAGCCCGTCCGTTTTCATGAAAATAAGAATCATCACCACCGTACCGGTTACGATTTCCAAAATGACATGAAGAGCGCTCAAAACGGAGGTTTCTCTCACTATGCGCACATGATTGATGAGGCGGCGCAAATGGCTTTGTTCCTGTTTCAGTCTTGCGATAAAATTTTTCTCCGTTATTTTCTCAAATTCAAGGAAGGCATCGTTGAAACGGAAAAGTTTTTGCATGAGGGTCGCCGTTCGCTCCTTTCCGTTGAACCACGAAAGCAGAGATTTGCTGAAGTCCTGAAGGCTGTAAAGATAATTTCTCGCGATATCGCTTTTTGTGTTTTTAAAAATGATGTATCCTTCGTCCGAAAGAGCGTGAATCGCCGCCGCCATTTCGCCCGGTATTTTTTCGCTTTCTTTGTATTCGGCTATTACCCACAACAGAAGAAATCCGGCGAGAAACATATTCGCCGATGCGAGAGTCAAGAAGAGGGGATGTAAAGAAAAATATTCAAATCCGAGAAAATGCACAAGCCATTTTGTCAGTAAAACAAGAAAAACAATGGGTATTGCAAGAGAGGCAATCCTCCACCGGCTTTGTTTTTTAGGGTTTCTTTCGTAAAGATTTGACGACATCATAGT
>JBAYGK010000106.1:0-5658 GCA_041666665.1 Minisyncoccota bacterium | reverse complement strand
TCGTTGGCAAGTTCAAGATCCTTGGCGATTTTTTCAATTTTTTCCCGCTGTGCGACTTCTTTAATAACGCTTTTGATAAGAAATATGCCGACGATAGTGGTAAGAATGAGTAACACAGAACCCAAAAGACGTTCCTGTAATCCGCTTGATGCGGCTATTTGAATGAATAAAAAAAGCAACAGAATAAATACCAATAATTCCGTCGCGATTATTTTTACATTGAATAAGTGTAATTTTAATATTGCATAAAAAGTAAGAACGATAAAAAAGAAAAGCGACGGCGCATCAAGCAAGGTAAAATCAAAAATACCAAAATAATTCGGAAATATGAGGCAAAGCGTTGTCGCCGAAATACTGTACAAAAGAATACCGGTTGTCACGAACCCTATTTGAATTTTTCGCGTTGAATCATTGTTGTTTTTATATTCATTAAAGAGAAAAAAGAACGCAATTCCTATGTATATCACATAGTACAAAGAGTAAAAAATGAAAAACGGCCCTAACTCGCCGCGATATCCGAGAATGGTTAGCGAGAAAACCTTTTTTACCACGAGACCGTCCATGTAACAAAGAACGAAAAGGCAAATCGTCGGGAAAAAAAGTAAAATTTTTTTCCAAGTTGAAATTCTTGAAAATGAAATATTGCAAAATTGAAGAATCCATAAAAACAAAGTGAGCGGAATTAAGACGGCAAAAGCATAAGCGCTTTGCAACACGAACAATGTGGGAAAAAATCGAAAAACGAAATCAATACCGATGGAAACAAACGTACTCGTCACAAAGACGAAAAAATAATAATGCAAAGGATTTTTCGGATTCCTCAGCAATATCACCGTTCCCAAAAGCAAATTTAGGATGCCCGCAAGTGGAATTATCCAGAACATGGTTTATTTTATAAGTTTACTGTGAAAATTATTATGCAACACGTTGATAAGCATATCGGTCTTTTTCTCACCGTTTGATGCCTTCAAAACACTCTCGTAAAGAAAAGCCAAATCATACGCCATTTTATTATACATCGCATCCGATCCAAATACGATTCGCGTGCTGGGTATAAAAGAAAAGGCTTTTGTCATAAAATACGGCGATACGCCGGCCGTATCAAAATGGATATTGTTGTATCGGTTCACCAGAAGCTTTAATAATTCGTAATTATGAAATATTTTTCCATAATGACCCATGTGTGCGATAACAATGGGCATCGTATAATTCTCAAATAATTCGCTTCGCCCGTTTTCATCGCAAAAATTTTCCAGCGCGCCGTTCTGCCTGCTTCGCGGATATGATGATTCATATTTGCCGTTCACCTTTTCGGTAAAATCAGAAAGCCCGCCATGAAAGAGAATGTATAATCCTTTTTCCGACGCTACCCGATAAATAATTTTCAGCTTCTCGCCAATCTCCGGTGGGTTATCTTTTGGCTGAGGCTTAAAGCCCTGCAAATTCGGATGCAATTTGAGCCCTTTAATTCCATAATTTTTAATATATTCGGTAAGTTTTTTTTCTATCGCATCTTTTTTTTCTTGATGAATATCCACAGACGCCAAAATGTAAAATTTATCATTATTCGTAAAAGCGCCACCGACAATGTCCGACGGCGCCCACGGATCAAGGGAAAGAAGAACACCCTTATCAACCAATGATTCGGACATCGCGTTTTCTATTTCTTTCGGTGGCACGTTTTCATATGACTCGTAAATCATCTTCTCAACGTTTCCGGGAAGAAATTTGCAATATGCTTTTGTTCCGACAATCGCCGTTTGTCCGTATCCGAAATATTCAAGAAGATTCGGCTCAAGATAATCTTTATGCGTTTTGTTTCCACTAATGTCGGAATAATGCACAACACCCATAACATCATACGGATGAATGTGCGTATCCACAATCTCTATTCCCGTCTGCGCCTTAAACTTCCTGATTTCCGTTAACACTTTCAATAAATGCGTTTTGTTCATAAAACATCTTTAAAATTTCAATTCTTTTTTAACTTTTATCAATTCGTTCATTAATTGATCTATTTGTTCTTTGGTGTGGGAAGAAGAAACCGTCGTGCGAAGACGCGCGGCGCCGTTCGGAACCGCCGGCCAACGCGCCGCGGGAATGAATATGCCGCGTTCAAGCAAAAGTTCGCTTGCCCTCATCGCTTTCTTTTCATCTCCGATAAAGATGGGAATAATTTGCGTTTTGGAACCCATATAATTCATGCCGGCTTCGGAAAGTTTTTCTTTCAAATATTTCGCGTTTTCCATAACCTTTTCTCTGCGCCATGGCTCTTTACTGACGATATCAATGGCTTCAATGAGACCGTAAACGACCGGCGGCGCAATCGGCGCGGTAAAAATAAACGAATCGGCCGTGATTTTCAAGTAATCAATCAAATTTTGACTGCCGACCACAAAACCGCCGACACCGCCGAAACATTTGGTAAAAGTTCCCATAACGACATCAACCTGACCCTCCACTCCGAAATAATCCTCAATCCCTCTGCCGTGCGGCCCCAAAATACCCGTTCCATGCGCATCATCAATGTAAACCATCGCATCATATTTTTTACCCAAAACTAAAATATCCGGCACGGGAGACATATCTCCATCCATTGAAAAAACGCCGTCCGCGCAAATTATTTTTCTGCGGGATTTGGGATATGATTTCAATTTATTTTCCAAATCGGACATGTCCAAGTGTTTGTAAATTTCTTTCGGACAACCGCTCAATTTGATTCCCGCAATAATGCTGCGTGATTATATTGATCGCTGAAAATAACCGTGTCTTTTTCCTTGACGATCAAATGCGTAATCAAAGAACTCAAGGAAAGATCCGGAACTTTCGCAATCGCCGCAATGGTTCCCGAGTTCGCCATATATCCGGAAACAAAAGAGAGTCCCGCTTCCCGGTTTTTGAACTTTGCGATTTTGTCTTCCAATGTGTTGTGTATGTCCAGATTGCCGGTTAAAAGTCTGGCGCTTCCGTTTCCAATACCCCATTTCCGCACGCCGACAACCGCCGCTTCAACCACACGCGGATCAAACGTCATTCCGAGATAATTATTTGTGGCAAACATAAGCACTTTTTTGCCGTAAACGATTAATTCCGGCGCGTGGGGAGAATTTACCACGGGCGGATTCGGATATAGCCCCATCCCTCTTATTTTACTCACCGCTTCATTTATTTTTTTCATAAAAATTTTTATTTTAAAGTAAAAATCAAAAGCGTCTAAAAATTTATAAACCCGACAAAAAAATATTATTTCATTTTCAATTCATTTAACCGGCGTTTGGCGATTTGCATAATCACCGAGTTCAATCCTTCTTCAAAAGAAATTCTTGGAAAATAGCGTAAAACTTCTCTCGCGGTAATACTCTCCGATGCCATATCTCTCCCGATCATTTGTACCGATGAAACAGTGAGCAAAGGCCGTTTTTTGCTTCCGGAAAATCGAGCAAAACTTTCCAAAATGTGCGCCAGACTGATTGCGATCAAATAAGGTATGCTTGGAATGGGTCTGTTTGATTGAACGGATTTTGAAATCTTTTCGGTCAAATCTTTCCATGAAATATTCCCGTCCGCTATATTAAAAATATTCGCATCCTTAATTTCCTTCTCGCATGCAATTCGTATCAATTCCGCCAAATTGTCCACGTGTACAAAAGGAACGCGATTGCGCGAATTTCCGACAATCACCATCTTATTTCTCTTCGTCTGATACACTATTTCCGGAATAAAAGTCGTATCGTTTTTTCCGTAAATCCAGCCCGGTCGTATGATAACAGCCTCTATCAGTCCGCGTTTATGATAAGAAAGAATCATTTCTTCCGCTTCCTTTTTTGTTCCCGCATAACCATTTTTTATTTTTGTTAAAGGCGAATGTTCGCTGTGCATTCCCGGGGCGGAATAATCCAGAACGCTGAGACTGCTGATGAATACGATTTTTTTTACGCCGCTTTTCACCGCTTCTTCAATTAGGTTTTTGGTTCCCCCGACATGAACATCGCGATAAAGAGATTTTGATGCCCAATCGGTCACGACACCGGCCGCGTGAATTACGGTATCAATATCGGCAAGTTGACCTTTGAGCGTTTCGCTTTTCGTAATATCTCCCTCAATCACGGAAACATTATGAAACTCCGAGTGAAAAGCTTTCGGGTTGCGAATCAATACACGAACATCAAACTTTTCTGCCGAAAATTGTTTCAACAAAGCCCCACCGAGAAAACCGGTTGCGCCGGTGATAAATATCGTTTTTTTCTTTGCATCGGCATTCATTTTTTTATTTTTCTTCCGGAAGAATTTTTTCGATGGCCGTCATAACTTTTGTCGTGGCAATCTTTCCATAATCCGCGGGAAGAGGGTCGGCGTATCCGGCAAAAAGCTCGTCGGGGAAAATCGGCTTTCCAAAACGAACCTTCACAAAACGTTTTCTCAGAAAAAATTCTTTCGGCGTTATTTTTAAAATTCCGGTAATGGCAACGGGAACAACGGGCTTATTCGTCGCTTTCACAAGAGCGACGACTCCGCCTTTCGCATGAAGCAACTTCCCATCCCGACTGCGCGTACCCTCCGGAAAAATAGCGATATTTCTTCCTCTCTGCAAAAGATTTATATGTGCGGCGAGCGATTTTTCAAAATCACGAAGACCGACAATCGCGGGATATGCGCCAAAACAATGAAAGAGTGTCTTCGTATACAAGATGCCGTGAAAAAGGGTGTTTTTGTAAAAATCTTTTTCTCTGGCGATAAAGTAGAGTGGCAGCCGTTTTGAAAACAAATTGAAACTTCCGGAAATCAATATCCCATCGCCTTCGCTTATGTGGTTGGAGGCGAAAATTATTCCGTTTTGAAAACCCTTCAAATTTTCTTTGCCATACACGCGAAAATGCAAAAAGAAAACGAATAGCGGCCTTCCTATAAGCCACGCCAATCGTTGTGAAATTGAAGCGATGCAATGCATAAATGTACCGTTATTATACCATGAAATACTTTTTGTTTGATAGAGAACAACGTGCAAAACAAAAAATGCCTTTCTTTTCACTGAAGGCAGTCCTTGGCAAAATCCGGCTATGTTTTGCCACGTTTTAATTTTTAAAATGTGTGTTATCATGCAAAAAAATACACAGGGTAGTCCTGTGTATTTTTCTTTTTTGGCACCGTGTTTTTTACTTTCCGCGCAGTTTTAGGGATTTATAGATGATGAGGATGAGGGAGATGACGAGGAACAGAAGAGAAAGAAAACCAGCCGTGGACTTATTACTCCACGAAAACAACATATTGCTACTTTCCTGTGTTATAAGGACAAAAAACATTGTCATAGGAATCCACCAACGAGCAAACCATATCCATGTTTTATAAACTTCACCGTTCATTTTATATGTAATAATGGAAAAAAGAAAAAGAAGAACAACAGGAGAAAGAACTGCGGCTATTTCGCCAAAAAAGTCCGAGCAATTGCCTCTGCTAAATTCTGGACATATTCCAATTTCTCTAGAAAAAAGAGAAGCAGAAAAAAATAGTGTTACCATTAAGCTTATGAAGAAAACATTTTTTTTGTCATATTTTATATTTCTTAATTTCTACCATTTCATTATACCACTCTATATCTCATATCCGACAGCTCCTTTGTCCACAGTCAATTTTATCACTTTCAATCCGACAAATATTTGT
>JBAYGK010000105.1:0-5739 GCA_041666665.1 Minisyncoccota bacterium | reverse complement strand
GCCTTCGCTCTAAACGAGCTACGGCGGGCAAAAGAAGGAGGGAAAGATGGAAACATCGCGTAAATGGCATGAATTGGACAAACAGTATCCCGAGGCGGAATATTTGACCGAAGGAATAGTAAGACTCATTTTTACTTTGGATGCGACGGAGGACGGCAAAACGGAAGTAAGCGCAAAATATTCGGTGCGCCGAAACATCGGCACGCCGAAGAATGCTCCGCTCGTACTTGACCTTGCTTCGGAAGTGAATATTCTTTCCGTTACAATAAACGGAAAAAAACTTCTCCCGAGCGAATATGAACGTACGGGGGAAGCGATCATAATTCCGAATGTTCCGGATGGCGTTTTTAAAGTCGCCGCCAAAGTGCTGATTGATCCGAAAAACAACGGAACGGGCGAGGGCATGTATGCCGCGGGCGATATGTTGCTCACTCAAAACGAACCGGAAGGATTGCGGAAAATTTTTCCGTACTTTGATTGTCCGAAAGTGATGGCGCCTTTCCGCACCACGATAATCGGAAACAAAGAAAAATATCCGGTGATGCTTTCAAACGGCAACCTGTTTGATTATCACGAAAAAATAGGTCTGACCAACGGCAATCGGATACATTGGATAACGTATGATTTGCCATTCGCGATACCAAGCTATCTATTCGCTTTGGTTGCGGGAAAATTGGAAGTTTTGAAAAGCACATACGCAACAAAATCCGGCCGCACCATAGATCTTGAAATATACGCCGAAGCAAAAGACATTGAAAAATGTCATCACGCTATGGAATCGCTCAAGCATGCGATGGCGTATGATGAAGAGTGGTACGGATACGAATGCGATGTGGATGATTACAAAATCGTCGCGACTCCGTATTTCAATATGGGCGCGATGGAAAACAAGGGGTTGAATATCTTCAACGTATCATGCGTTCTTGCCAGTCCGGAAACGGCAACCGATGAAAACTATGAGCGCGTTGAAGGCGTTATCGGCCACGAGTATTTCCACAATTATACCGGCGATAAGATTACCAATAAAGATTGGCGCGAGCTCGGAACAAAAGAAAGCATTACGGTTCGCCGCGATTCGCTTTTTTCTTCCGATTATCGCGGTTGGGGTCTTCGCAAAGAAATAAGCAACGCGCTTGATATGCGCGCTCGTCAATTCGCCGAAGATGCAAGTCCGAGAAGGCATGCCATACGTCCGGCGGAAATCAAAGAGCCGAACAATATGTACACCATGACCGTGTATGAAAAAGGCGCGGAAGTGTACAAAACGATGGAAGGAATTATCGGACGCGAAGGATTTTTGAACGGCATGAAGCTGTACGCGAAACGCCACGACGGACAAGCGACTCGCATTGAAGATTTGATTCGGTGCATGGAAGATGCGAACGGCGTTGATTTGCATCAATTCCGCAATTGGTTTACTCAATCAGGAACGCCGACGGTGTCCATTGTTTCCGAATATGACGCGAAAAAGAAGGTTCTGAAACTGCACATCAAGCAATCTTGCACGATGGCGCCAGACAGAACCGAAATGGAACCGTTTGATATTCCGTTTGCTATCGGACTTATCGGACCAAGCGCTGTCGGTGAAATGGCGGCAAGAACGCTTCGCATAAATAAATGGGAACAAACTTTTGAGTTTGACGACATTCCTTTCAAACCTGCGCTTTCTTTGAATAGAAATTTCGCTCCGGTAAACGTGAAATACGATTATTGGGATGGCGAGCTTGCTTTGCTTATGGCGCGCGACAACAGTTTGTTCGCCCGTTGGGATGCAAGTCAAACCTACGGCGCGCAAGTGTTGTTGAAACTGGTGGAAGATGTGAAAGCGGGCAGAGAGCTAGTTTTGGACAAAGCGTATAGTGATGCGTTCGGCGCGGTTCTTCGCGGCGCGATTCTTTGCAGAGAAGGCATTGATAAAAATCTGCTTGCCGAAATGATGAGTCTGCCGGGAGAAACAACGCTTGCGAATATGAGCGAAACGGTTGATCCTCATGCGATTCATACGGCACGCAAGTTTGCTTACCGCGAATTGGCTAAAAAATATTACCTTGATTTTGAACGGTTGCAGAAGGAAAATTGCAGTGATTTTGATTGGGAGATTTCTTTTGACCCTCTATCGGTAGCGAAACGTTCTGTGGCAAATACAGCTCTCGGATATCTTGCTACATGCAATAATCTTTTTGGGGCGAATGTTTTTAGGCAATTTGATTTCTCTTTGGGAATGTCAGACAAATACACCGCGCTTTCCATTTTGGTAAACGGGAAAAACAAACCGTTTTTTGATGAGTATGCTGATAAAGCGCTCCGCATGTTTTACGACCAATTTAAAGACGATAATAATACCGTTGATAAATGGTTTGCGGTGCAGGCGTATTCCAACGAAGACGGTGCGATCGCTCGCGTCAAAGAGCTTGCGACCCATCCCGCCTTTGATTGGAACAATCCGAATCGCGTACGCTCGCTGTTTGGCGCTTTTGCTTACGGCAGTTTGCAGTTTCATACCGGGGAAGGGTATCGTTTGTTTGCGGATTTCCTTGCGGAATATGCACCGAAGAATGATATTGTGGCTTCGCGAATGGTTGAACCTCTTACCGATTGGAAACGGTATGTGCCGGAACTTCAATCTCTTATGAAAGCGGAACTTCTGCGTTTGAAGGAAGAGTTGTCAAAAACCGACCCCGCGAAAGTTCGCGGAACCATGGAAAAAATAGAAAAAAGTTTGGCGCAATAATGCGCAACAGCGCCCCGATTTTGTCGGGGCGCTTTTTTATAAACAAGAAAAAAGTTAAAAGAAAAAAGTCCGTAGCCGGCGAACTTTTTTCTTTTAACTTTTTTCTTTTAACTTTTTTCTTTTTTCTTCGTAATTTACGCGGCTTTTTTGTATTGATCGTGTTTCCTTATTCCGTCGCGGATGTCGGCGAAAGACAGTTTTTCTTCTTCGCGAAGTTTCCGATATTCGTTTACGGGCATGCCGAGTTTTTCCGCGTCACCGGCGAGCATGTGGCGATAATTGAATTCTCCCGCGGCAATCGTCAGAATTCTCAGATTCGGGTCAATCTTTTCATATTCTTGGAAACATTCCTCACTGCAAAAGCCGGTCCATGGTTCATTACCCATGCGATCCACGTCTTTATGGCATGTCGGGCACATGTTTTTTTCAAAATCAGATATGAGGCGATCTTGTTCTTCTCTGTCTTTTTCCGATAATTCCGGACGTAATGCCAATTTTTCCATATTATTCATGGTAATAAAGGAGTATACTAATAATGTATTTTGTAGTATAACGTATTTCGCGGGGAAAGACAAAAAACATGGAAACAAAAACGATTAAAAAAACATGGTGCGGCACGGAAGTTTCCATTATCCGGTCTTTGGCAGTGCTCGCCATTCCCATTATCTTCATTAACTTGCTTCAAATAACGTATCAACTCACCGACGCTTTTTGGGTCGGTCGTCTCGGTGCAAATGCCGTTGCTTCCGTTTCTGTAAGCTTTCCCATTACTTTTTTGCTTGTTTCCATCGTATCCGGTTTTTCAATCGCCGGATCGGCGCTCGTCGCTCAATATGTCGGCGCACGTAATTGGGAGAGGGTGAATCATGTGACGGCGCAGACGTTTATTTTGGTTACCTTTGCCTCCGCCATATTCGGCATCGTCGGCTGGTTTCTTGCTCCTTTTTTGCTTCATCTGATGGGGGTTTCTTCCGAAGTATATGTGAATGCTCTTCTTTTCTTGCGCGTGCTTTTCCTCGGACTTCCGTTCATGTTCGGATTCACGGTTTTTCAATCGGTTATGCGCGGCACGGGACAGGTAAAGGTTCCCATGATTATCATTATGGGAACCACCACTCTTAATTTTCTTCTGGACCCGCTTTTTATTTTCGGATGGGGAAACATTCCCGCCTTTGGAGTATCCGGGGCGGCGATGGCAACTCTCGGAACACAAACGCTCGCCGCGTTTATCGGTTTTTTTCTCTTGCTTCGCGGAAAATATATCATTCATCTCACGTTACCGGACTTTATTCCCGATACCGTTTTTTTGAAAGATTTATTTTTGCTCGGAATTCCCGCGTCTCTTGAACAATCTCTTCGGTCTGCGGGGATATTGGTGATGACATTTCTTATTGCCGGTTTCGGTACGGTTGTTACGGCGGCGTACGGGGTTGGCGCCAGCGTTCTTCAGGTCGTCATGATTCCCGCGCTCGGGCTTTCCATGGCGGCATCTGTTTTGGTGGGACAAAATATCGGCGCGGGAAACATTGAACGCGCGGAAGATACGGCGATTTTGGGTGCCGGCGTTTCCTTTGTCTTTCTTTCTTTTGTGGGAATATTGTCTTTTGCGTTTGCTCCCGATATTGTTCGTTTTTTCGTACCGAACGATGCGGAAGTGATACGTCAAGGCGCCGTTTTTCTCCGGATCACGGCTTTCTCATTCGGTTTTCTCGGAGCTCAAATGTCGCTTTCCGGGGTGTTTCGCGCTTCGGGGAATATGCTCATCCCCCTCATGTTTTCCATCGTTTCTCTGTGGATATTGCAGTTCCCGATTGCCTATATCCTGTCCATGCATACGTCTTTGCATTCGGTCGGTCTATGGTGGGCGTTTCCCGTTTCATATGTCTTAACCGCGCTTTTGGCCGTTGTCTGGTTTATGAAAGGGGATTGGAAAAAGAAACGGCTTATTGAAGAAAAAGAAGCGACCGATGTATTGATTGAAAATACGGGATTGTAACGGAGTTTTTAGCTTTTAGTTGTTAGTTTTTAGCTTAACGATGAAATAAAAACGCCGCGTTTGCTCGCGGCGTTTGTTTTTTGCTCGCATAAAATGCACACTTTTCATTTGGTTGACCCCGTTAGAGTTTTAATGCCCCTGTATTTCACGCCATGTTTTTCTCAGATTAACAAACTGAACTTGCAAAAAACAAAGAAAAATAAAACGCTAACGGGGTTGACTTTTCCGGAAAAATTGTGCAGAATAAGCACGGAAGTTGGTTTTTTAACAACAAAACCCGCCTGCGCTTGCGAGCTATGGCGGGCGAGGAAGGAGGAAATACGATGCCTAATTATGACGATTTATTGAAGGTTCTTGAAGAAAATCTCAAACAACCGCGCAATATCATTGACGGAAAATACGCGGACACGAGAAAAAAGACGACGATTATAAACCCGCTTGACGGTACGCCGATGTATACGCAACCGGACACACAGGTCGGGGAAATACAGCCGTTTCTTGATTCGCTCAAGAAATGTCCGAAAAGCGGATTGCATAATCCGTTAAAAAATATTGAGCGGTACGTAATGCTTGGCAGAGTCTGTTTCTTGGCTGCGGCTGCACTATCTGATGCGAAAGTACAAAAATATTTCGCGATGCTAATCCAGAGCGTCATGCCGAAATCATACAAACAAGCGCTTGGCGAAGTTCTTGTCGTTCTAGAATTCTTGAAAAACTTTTGCGGAGACCAGGTGCGTTTTTTGGCGACAGGGAAGATGACACCGGGCGATCACTTTGGACAGCAACCCCAAGATTATCCATGGCCATTCGGTCCTGTAGTGATAATTGCGCCATTCAATTTTCCTCTTGAGATCGTAATTCTCCAGCTTATGGGTGCATTATTCATGGGGAATAAACCACTCGTAAAATCCGCAACAACGGTTGCTGTGGTGCTTGATCAGTTTATGGTGTTGCTCCACCACTGTGGATTACCAAAGGAAGATGTTGACGTGATACATTGCAGCGGTTCGGT
>JBAYGK010000104.1:0-5745 GCA_041666665.1 Minisyncoccota bacterium | reverse complement strand
GTGTACCTCTCGTGGCGGAAATTCGCGCTTTGGTACATTCCGATAACATTGCTCATAACGGTTGTTTCTTCCACGACGAGCCAGGGCGGAAGCTTCAGTGGAATGATGCCGTCCGATCGCGAATTCGCTTCTTACTTTTTTCCAATTGTTTTCGCTCTCATCTCCCTCATTCTCATCATCTATAAATCCGTAAAACT
The DNA here is from genome assembly GCA_041666665.1 of Minisyncoccota bacterium. Lineage (GTDB taxonomy): Bacteria > Patescibacteriota > Minisyncoccia > Phycocordibacterales > CAIJYI01 > CAIJYI01. Next base: position 5,548 of record JBAYGK010000104.1, on the reverse strand, counting down.
CCGCGAAAAGTAAAAAACACGGTGCAAAAAAGAAAAATACACAGGGTAGTCCTGTGTATTTTTTTATTACAACACGGATTTTGCAAAAGAATGGTGGCTGTCCCCATTATCTGCCACGATAACCTATTTATGGAATATCTGCTTCCTTTTCGGTAATGTTATTTATGGGTGATAACGCGACTTTATGGACTTCGCGGTTCGTGGTAAAATAAAACCATTGTCGCTCGTTTTGTTTGCCATGAAATTATTTCACGATTCCAAAAATAAAAAGATCGGGTATCAGACGATATTTATCGCGATTCTTGTTTTGCTCAATGTTCTGACCATCGGTTATTTTTTGTATCAAAATCGCAAGGATGCCGTCCGCCCTTTCGTTAATCCGTATCCGATGATTGATCCTTCGCGGAGTTTTATTGAACAAAAATATTTTTTCAGCACGATAGAGCCCTTGCGGAAAGAACTGAAAGAAATTATCGCGAAACATGAAAAAAACGGCAATCGCATCGGATTGTATTTTGAGTTTCTGAATACCGGCGCGAATATTTCCATCAATCAGGATGCGCGTTTCTGGCCCGCATCGCTTTCCAAAATGCCGACCGCGCTCGCGGTTATGAAAAAAGCGGAAAGGGGAGAATGGAAACTTTCAAATGAATTGGTGCTTATGTACGAAGATCGGAACGACGCGTTCGGCACGCTCTATAAAAAACCGGCGGGAACGAGACTCACGATTGAGGAGCTTTTGAAAGAACTCATATTGAATTCCGACGACACCGCGCACCGGATACTTATCCGCAATCTTGAAGGTGGCGACTTTGAAGAAATGCTCGGCGCGCTCGGCATGGAAGAAATGTACGACAAGGAATACAACATCACGGCGAAGGAATACTCGCGCGTGTTCCGTACGCTGTACAGCTCCAGCTTTTTGAACCGCGAATATTCCTCCATGCTTTTGGGCTGGCTTTCCGGGACGCGTTTCAACGAATTTTTGGGAAGCGGGGTTCCGGCAAGCGTGCCGTTCGCTCACAAAATCGGCGAGCACGATCCGACGATTACCTATTTGGATTCCGGCATCGTGTATGTTTCCAACCGTCCTTATTTGATTACCGCCATGGTTCAGGTGAAAGACGGGGAGGGCAGGGAAAAAGCCAAAGAAATAATGAAAGAAATATCATCGGCCGTTTATGAGTATGTGGCGAATAATTAAAAAAACATTCAGACCTCTGACGGCGGGACTGCTTGCCCTGGCTTTTTTTCTTGTCGGATTTCCTCCGCAGTATTTGGTGGAAAAAATTTCAGAACGGAACATTGTTGACTCCATGTACTGGGCGATGAAAGACGGGAATGTGATAGACAAGGGCTTGGAAAATCTTTTTACACCGAAAGTGGAAGTCGCGAGAGCGGCGAATTTCGGCATGAAGACGGGATACTATATTGGAGATAACAGTTCCAATCATGCGATAACCGGTCTCGGATTTTCTCCGGATCTGGTCATTATAAAATCCGATACGAGCACCGGACAGGGAATATGGAAAACAAGCGCGATGCCCGCCGCAAACTTTTCTTATTTTTCCGCCACCGCACAAGTGGGAGGAAGTCTTCTCGTTCTTGATGCCGATGGTTTTACGGTGAAGTCAAACGTCAACATGAACACGGCAAATGTTCGCTATATTTGGGTTGCATTTAGCGGTTCGGATTGTACCGCGAGCGGGACGTTTTGCGTTGGAACGTATACTGGCGATGGTGCCGCAACGAGAGCGATTCCGACGGGGTTTACGCCATCTTTTGCGATGGTTAAACGTTCAACCAACGCGGCAGGAAATTTCAGGACGGCATCCATGGGGGCGAATGTCGGAAACTATTTTACCGCCACCGCGCAAAATATTGGAGGCGTGCTTTTCCGAACGTTGGATGCCGCGAGCTTTACGGTTGGCTCCACGAATAATGTAAATAACGGAAGCTATTATTTCGCCGCTTTTGCCACGGCACCCGGCATTATGGCGGAAGGAACGTATGCTGGCGACGGACTTGATAATAAAAATATTACCGGTTTAGGGAACGGCTACACCCCCAATTTTGTTTTTGTAAAAAATGCGGGCGCGACGGGGCGTTCAGTGTATTTTAATACCGATAACAGCAACGGTGATTATTCCAGCCGTATTGACGGCGGAACGGCGAATGCAGTCAATTTTATTCAAGCGCTTCAGAATGACGGATTTCAGGTGGGGACATCTGTGAACGTAAACACGTCCGGTGAAACGCATTATTGGGTTGGCTTTGGCGGAGAACCTGCGCCTCCGCCTCCGTCGGGAACTTTCACAATGGCAAATGGCACATACACCGGAACCGGCGCGGCTTTGCCGATTAGCGGTCTTGGTTTTTCGCCCGATTTGGTGCTGGTAAAAGATAACGCCCTTAACTATCATGTTTTTCGCACGCGCCTCATGAAGGGGGATTCAACCGCATATTTATCCAACGCGGCGGCGAATTTTACTCTGGGTATTACTTCGCTTGATGCCGATGGTTTTTCAATCGGCACAAACGCTATCGTAAACACGAATACAAATACTTATCAGTGGACCGCTTTCGGAAATGCGTATAATACGGAAATCTTGAACGGAGGTGCCGCCGATTTTGCGATTGGGGCGTATACCGGGGCGCACACGTCCGCCCTTGTTTCAAGTGATAATCGGAATATTACGGGCGTTCCATTCCAACCCGATTTGGTCGCTGTAAAAAGAGCAGGGGCGACGGCGGGAGTATGGCATCCTTCCGTTCTCGCCGGAGATCTTTCAATGTATTTCGGGACGACGGCCGGAGATACGGCGGATATTGTTCAAGCCTTCAATTCAGACGGTTTTCAAATTGGAACAAATGCGGGGGTGAACACTGCGGCAAACTTGTATCAATGGTTCGCTTTCAAAAACGGTCCGAATTTTACCGTGAATACCTACACCGGAACGGGAGCGGGGCAAAATATTACCACGCCCGGTTTTCAGCCGGACTTGCTTTGGATTAAACGTTCCACCGCGGTCGCCGGCGTATCGCGCCCGAGTTCTCTTGCTGGCAACCTTACTCAATATTTAACGAACGTAGCGAATATCGCCGATCGCGTTACCAATTTCTTGTATAACGGATTTTCTTTGACCGGCGTTTCCACCGAAACGAATGCCAACTTGGGCGTGTATCGCTATGCGGCGTGGCAAGGAAAAAAATATACGCAATCCGCTTTTCGCTGGTTTTACAATCTTGATTCAACCGATGTCGGCAATCCGATTGACGCGAAAAATGCCGCCATCACTTTGGGGCAAACCGGAAGCTCAACGCGCCTGCGCATGCTCGTTCATGTGGACAACGCAAATCTTTTTGCGAGCGGACAAAATTTCAAACTGCAATTCGCCACCAGTTCCGGCGAGTGCGACGTCAACTTTGCGGGGGAAGACTACCGGGATGTTACCGCGTCAACTTTTCTCGCGTACAAAAACAACCCCACTCCGGTGGACGGCGCGAGCCTTACCGTGAACGGGAACGATCCGACGAACGGATTTACGGTAAGAGCGCAAACATACGAAGAGCTGAACAACTTTACGAACATCTCCTTGGCGGTCGCGAAGGGAGAAGATGCTCTGTGGGATTTTTCGCTCTATGACAACAGCGCTCCGGCGTTCACCGCGTATTGTTTGCGTGCGGTTAAATCAGATGGCGCTCTTTTGAATGTCTATTCGGTTATTCCGGGAATAACAATGTCATCAATTCCGACCTTTGCGCAAAATTATTTCAGATTTTATGAGGACAACGATGCGCTCAAACCGACCGTTCCGTGGGCTGGCCTCGGTGAAATCGCAAACATTACGACGCAGACGGAACCGCCCGCGGTCGGTGAAAAATTGCGCTTGCGCATGACGCTTTTATCCGGAACGAAAAACGCGCCCGCATTATCGCAAAGTTTCAGATTGCAATACGGAAAACAAATAACCTCGTGCAGTGCGATTGCGGAGGGTGATTGGTCATATGTCGGCGCCCCGGGGAGTGCTTCCGCATGGCGCGGAGTGAACGCAACGCCCGTTTCCGGCACGGCTCTTTCCGCCACCAATCCGCCGACCGCGGGGGATGTTTTGATAAGCGGTTCCGATCGCGCGGGAACATACGAGGAATCGGGAGAAACGAGCGCGCTCAATCCTTACGCGGTTGCGGTCGGGGAAGAGGCGGAGTACGATTGGATACTTCAAAATAACGGCGCCGATACGATGAGTGATTATTGTTTCCGAATGGCGACGACAACGACGGGTGTCATGAACGCGTATTCATATTATCCGACCATACGCACTTCGGGATTCCGTCCGAAATCCGAAACATGGAGATGGTACGATGACGAAGCGAGCGAAACGCCGTCGGTTTCTTTGGGGGGTGAAAATGTTTCTCCGTCGGATGTCGCGTTTGAAAACATCGTGAAGCTTCGGCTGACCGTCAAAGATACCGCGAATGTAAGCGGGACAAACGTAAAATTCAAATTGCAGTTCTCGGAATATTCGGATTTTTCCGCGGGAGTGCAGGATGTGGTTGATCAGGGCGCGTGCCTTGCAAATTCTCTCTGGTGCTATGCCGATGGAGGAGGATTGGAAAACGGGGTCATAACGGCAAAAAATATTTCCGATGCCGACGCTTGCGCCGGAGGAATCGGAAACGGTTGCGGGACGCATAATGAAACGCCGGGAACTCCGAGCTCTTTCACTCAAACGGCGTCCGCCGTTACGGAATATGAATTCACCGTCAAACATGCCGGCGCGCGCGCGAACCGAACGTATTATTTCCGTTTATATAATTTGGAAACGGATCTTCCCGTTCCCAAAGATGCCGGCAAAAGTTATCCGAGTTTGGCGACGGAAGGGGCGGCAATCTCTTTCGGCGTTCTGGGGCTTCCCGTAGACACGGCGACCGAGGGGACGGTAACAAATATTCCGACAACCGCGACATCCATTTCTTTCGGAGCCTTGCCTTTTAATTTCAATGTTACCGGCGCGCAAAGATTTACGGTATCAACCAATGCGACGGAAGGGTATCAGCTGTTCGTGCGCGGACTCGGCGACTTCCTTTCTGAACGGGGCGACAAAATACAGCCCGTTATGGGAACGAATGCGGCGCCGTCGCTTTGGACGGTCGGTTGCGACGCTTTGGCGGACGGATGCTTCGGCTATCATGCGGGCGACGATATTCTCTCTGGCGGTTCAACAAGATTTTTAGTGGATGATAATTTTGCGGAATTGTCCACAACGACAAGCGAAGAAGTCGCCTTCAGTTCCGTACCGGTAACGAACGAAATCACCGACATCGTATTCCGGACGAAAGTAACGGGAGGGCAATCGGTGGGGAATTACAACAGTTCTCTGGCGTACATTATCGTGCCGGTCTTCTAAGTCAAAAGTCCATAAAGTTCATCAAGTTCATCAAGTTCATCAAGTTCATCAAGTTCATCAAGTTCATCAAGTTCATCAAGTTCATCAAGTTCATCAAGTTCATCAAGTTCATCAAGTTCATCAAGTTCATCAAGTTC
>JBAYGK010000103.1:0-5759 GCA_041666665.1 Minisyncoccota bacterium | reverse complement strand
CACCGCAGTGTGGATAATCTGGCACACTCTGCCAATCACGCCGCTTTTCCTTCTCGCTCCAATATGCTATAGTTTCAAATACGGACGAAGCGGTTCCGCTTCGGGATGTAGTATACCGGTAGTACACGCGATTCGGGTGAGGAGTGGGTAGGGACCCGCTCCGCAAGACCTTCTTCAGATATTTTACGATCCGCCAACTGGCGGAGAAATAAAATATAGAAAAGGTGTACTGATCCTGTAAGGATCGCGACGGTGTAACATTATTCCTGAAGTAAAAACAAGCAAGCATACTACGGGATGTAGTATACCGGTAGTACACGCGATTCGGGTTCGCGTAGACCGGGTTCGATTCCCGGCATCCCGACAATTTGGATATCGCTCGGCGCGACTCGCTGGGCGATTGATGAAAACCTACGGTTTTCATACTTTCCCTTGCCTGACCTCAGGCACGGTTGGTATACTAAATATCATATACTTATAACAAATATGCTCTTCAATCTTTCGCAAAAAAAACTTGTTCTCACCGCCGTTTTTTCTGCGGCGATTTTTGCCGTGCTGGCATGGCTCGTAAAATACTCTTCCGCTTTTCAAAATTTTGATAACGGCGCGGTCATTTTCTTTGCGCAAGGACGATGCGATTTTTCCAATGCGTTCTTCCTCGCGGTAACCTTCTTCGGGAGCGAGGAATTCATTATCGGTTGCAGTATCCTTCTCGGCGTTATTTTTTTCATATACCGAAAAATTCCCGATTACATTCTTTTCGCGGGAACGATTATCGCAAGCTCCGGTTTCGTATATCTTTTAAAGGCGCTGACGGAAAGGGTGCGTCCCGATATAATCGCTTCTGTATATGCGGAAACATCCCCTTCTTTCCCAAGCGGGCATGCGGCTCTTTCTGTAATTTTCTACGGACTGCTCGCGTATCTTCTCGCAAAAAATACAAAGATCAAACAAACACGGGCAAATCTTCTCGCCGGATGGATTTTTCTTTTTGCGATGATCGGTTATTCGCGCCTGCACCTTGGCGTCCACTTCCCGAGCGATGTGCTCGCGGGATACGCCGCCGGCTTCTTCTGGCTTTCCATCGGCATCATTCTTTTTGAGCGACTCTTTTCAGACAAGTTAACGTGGTGGCAAAAATATTTGAATAAATTACGTTCATAGAACGATGGAGCAACGGAACAATAGAACAACACCCCCTTGCGGGGGTGTTGTTCTATTGTTTTTTTGTTCTATTGTTCATCCGTTCTATTGTTCGTCCGTTCTGTTGTTCGCCTGTTCATCCGTTCGTTTTTATTGTACCGCAAGATAGGCATTAACGAGTCCCGCGCCGAACCAATTATCAAAACCCGAATTTCCCAAATCGGTCGCCGTATCCTGCATTTTCTTCAAAACTTCTTCCGGTTGCCACGCGCCGTCGGGAGTTCCGATTTCTTCCGTCAATTGAATCGGTTTTGAAAGCACGAGCGCCGCAACGCCGGCGACATGAGGCGAGGCCATGGATGTGCCTGAAAGAATTTTGTATACCCCTCCTTTATAAGCGGAATAAATTCTCACCCCCGGAGCGGAAATATCAATTTCCGGACCATAATTGGAAAATGAAGCAAAGGCATTATTTTCGTCCGTGGCGGAAACGGCGATGACTTCCGGATATGCGGCCGGATAAGAAACGGCGCCCGCTTCATTTCCCGCGGCGGCGACAATAACGATGCCGGCATCGTGCGCCGCTTTGATGGCTTCCGCAAAAGAATCATTTCCCGTTGAAGCGCCCAAGCTCATATTTACCACATCAAGGTCATTTGCAATAGCGTATTGCAATCCTTCAATAATATCGGAAAAATAACCGCTTCCGCTTCTGTTAAGTACTTTGATGGAATACAAATCAGCCATCGGATCAACACCGGCAACACCGACAGTGTTATGCAAAGCGCCTATGATCCCCGCAACATGCGTACCGTGTCCATTGTCATCAGCATAGGATTTAAAGGGAGAAATCGTATTCACTCCTCCTTTGATATTCGCTTTCAGATCAGGATGAGTGAGATCTATACCCGTATCAATAATGCCGATTTTTATTCTCGGACCGGAAATGGCATCCCATGTTTTTTCGGCATCAATTCTGTCAATTCCCCAAGGAAGTTGTTCGGGAGGAGGGGGAGGAGTTGTCTTCCCTTTTGCTTCCGCTTTCACATCGTCCTTGGCAAACGCCTGCACGACAATATCGTCATCCACGCGCAGGACATGAGGATTTTTTTTCAACTCTTCCGGTGATCGTCCGCCGGTCATTACAACTTCGGCATTTATTAATGAGAGATGTTTCAGGGATGTGCCGTGATTGCGGACAACTTCCGCTTTTACGGTTTCGGAAACACCGGGTTTAAACACGACGATTTTTCGCGAAGAGATTTCCGCATGGGCTTGCGTAATGGAAAGCCACACAAACAAGACCGCATACGCGACCCCGATAAAGAGAACGTTTCGTCTTTTTTCCAGAGAAAGCATATAATATAAAAAATTAACCGATAATAAACACGAAAATCAGTATAACAAATTTTACCGGAATTACAAGGAATAAAACGGCGAAAAAGAGGACAAAAAAACCGCGATGTTTGTCGCGATAAGCGGTACGTCAAAAATCCGCGCCATTTTATAAGGGTGCCGCTTTTTGCGCCCGTTCAATGAATTTTTTAAAAATAATTTTATTTTCCGGACACTTTTCCAATGTCCTTTCCGGATGCCACTGTACGCCCAAAATCCACCGTGAAAGCATATCTTCCGACTCTATCGCCTCTATCACTCCGTCCGGCGCGACTGCGGCAATCCTAAGCCCCGGCGCAATATCTTTAACCGCCTGATGATGCAAGCTGTTTACCGAAATTTTTTTCACCGGAAAAAATGAGGCAAGCGCCGTTTTTTCCAAAAAAACAACGTCGTGAGTTTCCGCCGCATATCTGTCCGGCTTCGGCGTTTGATTGTCGTATTCGTGATGAATATCGGTTTGCATCTCACTCGGTATATCTTGATACAGCGTTCCCCCCATGGCAACATTGATGATTTGTTCGCCGCGACAAATGCCAAAAATCGGTTTTTTCTTTTCAATGAAGATGCCGGCAAAAGTAATTTCCAATTCGTCTCTTTCCTCGGAAATTCCGGCGGACTTCTCGTGAATCTCCGAAACGCGATAACGTTTCGGGTGAATATCATCACCGCCCGGAATAAGAAGCCCTTGCGCCATATCGGCAAGTTTCATTAATTCATTTTCTTTCAAACCATGCGGCACGATGAGGGGAATTGCGCCGCATGAATATAAAGCGTTCAGGTAAGCGGGGTCAACCGCCATCGGCAAAAGACCTTCTCCTTTTTCGGAAAATTTGTGAAGCGAAGTGACGAGAATGATCGGTTTTTGTTTCATTTTGCGATGCAATTTTATTCTTCTCCTTTGTGGTGTATTATACCATTTTTTTATGCACTTGTATAGTACCGGGAGTTGGGGGATTCAGAGAAAGTTGGATTTGTTTGACAAGACTGAAAGCCGGATGTAAAAGAACCCCCCAACGATTGCTGTTGGGGGGGGATTAAAAAAACAAATTATTTTTCCTTCTCGTTGGCTTCTATAATTTTTACAACTTTATTGTAAAAAACGGTAGCTTCTTTCGGAAGATTGTGGACAGTAATATGGTCTGTCGGGTCAACTTCTACGAAAGTACAACGGGCCTCTTTACCATTTCCATAGATAACTGTAACGGCGCTTAAACCGTTATAGAAGCCCTGAGAATCGTCTTCAACTCCGATGATTGAAGAGTTTTTAATTGTTGTTCCATCGCACTCTAACGCGTGTGCAGACAGAGAAAAAGCAAGACAGGCAAGAAAAATCAAAATGTATTTCTTCATTTTTTACTCCTTTATTGTATGATAGGTACAAAGATTGGCAAACCAATCTTTGTACAAAATAGCAAACTCTTGACTTTATGTCAATAGAATGGGAGTTTTTTCGCACAAATAAAAAAAGAGAAACGGTATCGTTCCGTCCTCCTTTTTTAAATAAAATTTGAATTTTTAAACGCCCTCTGGAAAATAGTCTTTTACTTTTTTTATCAAACCGTCTATCTTCCAATCCGACTTTACCAGATAATCATACACGCCGTAAGAAATCGCTTCCGCAACCCTTGCGGAATCCGAAAAATTTGTCAAAAGAATAATCGGGACTTTTTTGCCCCATTCGTCTTTTCGCAAAGAATCAAGAACCGCCATGCCGTCCATCTCGGGAATGACGATGTCCAACAATATGATATCGGGGTGTCCTTCCAAAGCGCTCTCCAACGCCTTTGTGCCGTCGGCAACCGCCGTCACATAAAAACCCTCTTGCTGAAACCTTCGGGTTAGCGTATCCAAAATGAGTCCGTCATCCTCCACAATTAAAATTTTTTTCTTATCCATAAAGCTATGTTTTATCATTTGGCGCAATGAACCCCGTCGCGAGGACTCATCGGCTTTTTAAGTATATCACTTCTCAAAAATAATGGGAAGGCATCGGACGGTTTTCGTCATCGTTCGCAAAAAAAACGAATGCAATCCGAAAATTGAACAAAATCCCCTTCCGTATGATATAATGGCGAGAGGGTGCGAAATGCTCCCTCTTCAAAAATAAAACGGAATAACCATTATATGGATTTAGACCTTCAAACCAAACAAATCATTGAGACCGGAGATTATGAAAAAATCCGGGCGCACATGCGAAGCGCCGGTTTAATGAACAAGAGGGTTGCGGAACTCCGCGAACTGTATGCCGAGCGCTTCAAAACAAGAGGTTTTGAACCCGAACGGAAAATTTGGGAAATGATGGCGATTGAAGATCTTTATGACGCGCCGACCGCGAAACATGGCGTGCGAACCCTTGAGCAGGCGCATGATATCATCACAAAAATTCTCGTCGGTCCGCACGGAGAAAGATTGCAAATTGAATCTTTTCTTGAGGGCATCGGGGTAACCCTGCGCGATATCCATATCGCGACTCTTGGTCACGACATCGGAAAATTAAAAATACCGCTCGTCGTATTGCACAATACCCTCACCGATGAAGATATGGACGGCATTCTGACCGGCATGATCGGCCGCGATGTTCGCAAAAAAGAGATTTTTGAGAGAATCGGTTTTGATATGGAGAAAGACAAAGACAAATCCGCCGAAGAAATATTGTCGCAACTCCATGAAAAAGGCCTTCGCGCGGTAAATGTCGTTCCTCTTTCGGAAGCTTTTCCCGAGGAAGAACACCCCGGGTTCAACGAAATATTGGAGAAGCGCGGCTTTTCGCCCGAACAAACCATCAAACAAATCGCCGTAATTCATGAGTCGGCCGGGCAAGAAATATTTGAATCGGAGGGAGAACCGGTAGCGGCGTATCTTGTCGGGCACCACCACAATTATAAAAAAGAACCCGACAGCGAAATAAAATATAAAATAAAAATATCGGCGCTCCATGCGGAAGGATTGAGCGATGAATTCGGCCTCAATCAAATTATCAAGATCGCCGATTCTCTGGATTCCTTGCAAAGCGCGCGCCCGTATAAAAAAGCGATGACCAAACTTTCCGCCCTTGCGGAATTGGCGCATCAAGCGGATGCGGGACGGATTGAAAAAAGAATTCTCTACCTTTGGGCGAGCAATGAATACGCGGCGCTGAAAGAAAAAATAATGATTTGCGCGGTTGACGAACAAACGCTTGCGGAGGATAAAAAAAGTTCCGAACAAGTGGAAAAATT
>JBAYGK010000102.1:0-5840 GCA_041666665.1 Minisyncoccota bacterium | reverse complement strand
TCTCGCTGAAGTTGGTGAAAATTCCTCCGACCCATCGTTCGGTTACATACGGCATATTGAGCATATCCGCGGCGTTTCTTACCGCTTCGCGAGCTTCATTTTTTGTACCGACAAAAAGAACGGCTTTTCCGCCGGAAGCAAGCCCTTTCAACAGTTCTCTCGCTTTTTCAAGATACTCGCTCGTTTTTTCCAGATTGATAATCTCAACGCGATTCTTCGTGCCGTAAATAACCGGCTTCATTGAAGGATGTCGGCTTGATCGGGAATAACCGAAGTGCACTCCCGCCTTAAACATTTCGTCTAAAATAGTATCCATATCTTTTATAATTATCTATTATTACTGTTTGTTATTAATTAAGAAAAAAGTAAAAAGTTGAAAGAAAAAAGTACGAACGGATATGGCCATACCTAAGTCGTCGTTAACACTTTTTTCTTTTTACTTTTATCTTTTTTCTCGTCTTTGCTCAGTGCTCTCTATCCTACCAAAGAAGTCATAATTATGCAACATTTACACACTTTTCGCTTGATGGCGAAAAAATGGACAAACTTGATTGTTTGTGATATAATGCAACGAGGCAAGGATTTCCTTGCGCAATTAAGAAATAGGAGAAAATTATGTCTCAGTTTATTTCAAGTAAGGCGTGCCCGACGTGCGGTGGATGCGGCACTCAAAAAGACATGTCCGTTGGCTGGGGTCGTTGCACATGTAGCGTATGTAAAGGATCAGGAGAAATTCCCACTCCTCAATTTAAAAAAAGCTCTGGTGACGATTGGTCCGCATATAATAATAGCGACGACAAAGGGGATTTCCATGCCGGAATGGCTGGTCTTGTCCGCTGGTAATCGCGCCCTTATTTTTCACAGCTAAACCGCGAAAATACCAAAAATCCCGAACTCGCCACTGAGTTCGGGATTGTTTTTTGATATGCATGATCAACAGAGCCCGCTACACCAAGGACCGCCCTTTCCCCGTCGCTACGCTCCTCTTTAAGGGCGGTTCTTGGTTTCGCTCGTTGCGTATTTACCAATTCTCTTTAATCTGTAATCGGTAATCTTTAATCTTCCTCGTCCATCCCGACTTCCCCGCCTTCGCTTACCTCTTTCAGCGCTTGTATAATCGGTCCGATATTTCCCGCCATTATTTTTTCCAAATTATGCCACGACTGCTTGATGCGGTGATCGGTTACGCGGTCCTGCAGAATATTGTACGTTCGTATTTTTTCGGAACGATCGCCGGTGCCAATCTGGTTTTTCCGGTCGGCGGCATATTTTTTGCTTTCCTCTTCGTCTTTCAATGCCTGCAATTTTGACACCAAAAGCAACATCGCTTTTTCGCGGTTTTGAAGCTGGCTTCGTTCGCTCTGGCATCGTATCGCGAGTCCGGTCGGTTTGTAGATCAATCGCACGGCGGTTTCAACTTTGTTGACGTTTTGTCCTCCCGCTCCGCCGGAGTGCGTATACTCCATATCAATATCGGCGGGATTTATGACAATGTTTGTTTTTTGAAAAACCGGCATCACGGCGACCGATGCGGTGCTCGTGTGGATGCGACCATTTTTTTCCGTATCGGGAATTCTCTGCACGCGATGCACACCCATTTCATATTGAAGTTCTTTCCACACGCCGTCCCCCTTTATTTCAAACACTCCTTCTTTGTATCCTCCATGCTCCGAAACCGATTCATCAATTTTTCTGAATGACCATCCTTTTCCCACGGCATAGCCCTGATACATCACGGCAAGGTCAGCGGCAAAAAGAGCCGCTTCTTCCCCGCCGGCTCCGGCGCGAATTTCCATGATTAAGTCCGACGGACCATTCCCGTCATCTTCGTCTTTCGGCGCAAGAATGTTTTCCATCTGCGTCCAGCTTTCCGTCTTCCTTTTCTGTATTTCTTTTAATTCTTCCTCGGCAAGCGCTTTCATTTCTTCGTCTTCTCCCGCCATTTCCAAAGTTTCTTTTTCCTCATTCAAAAGCCGTTCATACTCGTCGGCTAAAAATCGCGTTTTATGATTTTTTTTAAAATCGTCTAGGGTCATATGCGAATGAAAATACTAATATACGAATTTGTACTAATATACGAATTACTACGAATGTTCCGCTACCGTATTTGTTGCCATTCGTATATTTGTAAAATTCGTATATTGGTATATTTATTCGTTGCACAGAAAAAACGCCTCGTTTCCTTGGCGCCTTTCCAAAAACACGCTACTTGCCTTTTTTAACGGTTGCCGCGGCTTTGCGCGCCTTGAATTTTTCAACGCGTCCGGCAGTATCCATCATCTTGGCATTTCCCGTATAAAACGGGTGGCACTGGCTGCATATTTCAAGATGGAGCTCTTTTTGAGTAGAGCCAACGGTAAAAGATGCGCCGCACACGCAGGTGGCTTTTGTGTCCGAATAATATGTCGGGTGGGTGTCTTTCTTCATAATGAAGTAATATAGCTTAAATTTGAATATTTTGCAACCAAACGCAAGAATTTTGTTTTTTAGGCTCGTTTGAAGGTACTAAACACCCACTTACCGCCCGATTTATGCGCCTCAACAAGTTTAGAACTTCGGCTGCTTTTTGCAATAGAAATGTTCGCGGCAGAAAGCACGGAATCCCCGGCTGATGTAATAATAATATTTGCGCCAGCCGGAATACCACGAAATACCGATGGATTTCCTGAAATATATTGATCAAGCTCGGCAGACAGTTTTATATTTTTTTGTATCAATTCTTTGGTCATATGTTTAATTTTTTAGGAAGTTTTGTTTAATTTTTAAGAAATAAGTTTGAATATGAGTTGAAGATTCTGTAAAAACGTCATTTAAATCATCTCCTATTGCTGTTAAGTTAATTATATACTCCTTGCTATGCAAATGGAATGTATGTTTGTGAGCATAACCGTGGCAAGTGTCAAATCGCATTATAGCACGCCAGCGAGAATTTATCAAGGCCGAATATTGAACAATAAACTTGTCTATTTTACCGTGCTTTTTCCGAAAAGCAATTCTGATTTTATCTTCACTTGTTAAAAATCGTGAATAATCAACCTCTTTCATAAATGTTTTCTTTCGCTGTTATTTCAAACAAAGATAACATAATTTTCATAACTTCACAAATATTATTACCAATATACTAATCCGTACCAATATACGAATGGCAACGAATACAACGAACGCCGTAATTCGTCCGTATTCGTATTCATTCGTATATTGGTACCCATTCGTATATTAGTATTTATAATTTATCAATCTGATTTTCCTGAATGCTCGTCGCTTTCGCCACAACGGAATTTCCGTAATTCGCGACAAAGGAAGAAGCGCTGCATTTGCTCCCCGAGAAGTAGCGACACGCGGCATCTCTTTCCGCCGTGTATCCGCCCTTGGCGGCGCCGAGGTCGCGAAGATAAAGGGAAGCCGCCATAAAAGCGTCTTCCGGATTCCATGGATCAACAACGCTTTTTCCGAGCATGGAGGCAACGCTTTTTTGCATGCCCGCCCACGTGGACGGAATGAATTGCGCCGGCCCCATAGCCCCTCCCCACCCCACTTCTTGAGGGCACGACACGCGAGTATTGAACGGATCGCGTCCAAGATCGCCGGTAATCGCCAAGAACGGTTCAACATCGCGATCCGGTTTCATGACCTTGGCAAATGCCTTTCCCGTATTCATCCCAACGCCCGCGCCGGTAACTTTATTTCTGAGATAGCACGAACCCACGTTCTTGCCGAAACTGGATTCTTGGCTGAATATGGCGAGAAGAAAAGCGGGGCGTACGCCTGTTTTTTGGTATGCTTCCATCGCGTATTCGTATGCCTGTCCGAACTGAATGCCGGCGCTGTCGCGAAGTTCAAAAAGGGCGGCGCGGATCTTTGCCGAAAGAGCTTTTTTGTCGGCGAGAATTTTCGCGTATTCCTTTGCCTGATTCTTGGTGATGGAAAGCAGTTTGGCTTTTTCTTTTTCATTCTTCTGTACCGCGCGTTTCTGCGCTTCCATTTCCGCTTTGGCGTCGGCCTCTTTGTCGCGACTTTCTTCCAGTGCCGCTTTTTCACTTTCTGTATCTTTTTTTGCTTCCCTGATGGAAACAAGCGATTCGCGAAGTCCGTCTTTTATGGAATTGAAAGAATCCATATCAAGAAAAAAATCGGAAAGATTCTTTTTTGACAGCACGACTTCCACCATGGAAGATTGATCTATCTCGTCCACCTTCCGCAAAAGTTGCGAAATGGAATCTTTTTCTCTTGTTATTTTTTCCGAAAGGAGGTCTATGACGAGCGATTTCTGAACGATGTTTTCTTTCAGCCTTCCTATGATAATATTGCGCGCGTTGATTGATGCCTGCGCTTTCGTTATCTGCGCCCCCAAAATCGCCACGTCGCGCTGATAAGAAACGGTCTCTTTTTGTTTTCCCTGCAAAAGCTGGTCCTGCGCCGCGATTTCTTTGTTGCATTCATCAAGCGCCACCTGAAGCGCCGCCTTGTTGTCCGGGTTTATAAGCGCTCCGCGCTCGCAGGCGGATTCGGCGCGCAAAGAATAAGCGGGAAGCAGTCCAACAACAAAAGCAAAGACAAAAATAATGGAGAGATACCGTTTTTTCATAGGAAAAACAAGCGAAAGAGCTTGTCTTTATATGATAGCATAAAAACACTTAAAACTCAGCTAAAAAACACCTGATGTGTGGAGAAAATAATTTCTAATATCCAATTCCTAATTTCTCCCGCTTACGAGCGGGACCCCGCCCGCGGGCGGTGGTAATAAAATGCCTAATGCCAAATGTTTAAAATTCGTCGTCGTTCATTTAGAAATAAAAGCAGTTTCACTCTTATATTTTCTGCGCTCGTTCGAAAAAGAAAGTTGATACTTTCATTTCGCTCACTCACTTGAAAATTAGGAATTGGATATTAGAAATTATTTAAAAAAACATCGCTCTGTTTTATAACAGAGCGATGTTTTTTTAATTTGTTTATTTCTTTGCGGGCGCTTCCCCTTCCTCTTCCTTCTTTCCTTTCTTTTCCACCTCTATGGCTGACAAATCGGCAACGGGAGCTGTCGTTTCCTCTTCCTCCGCGACCGAGATGGCGGCGACGACTTCTTCCGGATCGGTAATCAAAGCAACGCCGGCGGGAAGTTTGATATCTTGCGCAAGTATTTGCGAGTCAAGGTCTTTCAGTATGGCGATATCAACGGGGATGCTGTGCGGAAGATCTTTCGGAAACGCTTCCACTTCAATCTCATGAAGCACTTTTACCAGCGTACCTCCCATATCTTTGACGGCGGCGGAAATTCCGATGAACTCAAGCGGCACTTCCACTTCAACGGTCTTTCCTTTTTCGGGAACGTAAAAATCAACATGGATAATGTCTCCGCGAACCGGATCATAGGCGATATCATGAACAAGAACCTCTATTTCTTCTTTCCCGTTTTGGAGAACGATAACCGTGGACTCGCCCGCCTGTTTCCATACCTTCAAAAAATCAGCTTGATTTGCGGCAACGGATACGGCTTTGTCTTTGGGACCGTAATACACGCAAGGCAAAAGGCCTTTCTCGCGCAAAACCGCGGGACTCGTTTTTAAATCTCTCTCTTGTATAGTAAGTTTAAGCATGGGCTCTATTATACATAAATCAATGACAAAGTCAAAAGAGTTTAAAGTTCATCAAGTTTATCAAGTTCATAAAGTCCGCCGACGACCGTCATTACTTTATACTTGATGAACTTTATAACTTGATAAACTTCGTTTATCCTTCGTGCACCGTAAAGACTTTGATTTTTTCTTCAACCACTTTTTCCATCTCGTACACCGGATTTTCCATGATGCGGTACGGCGCTATTTCATCGGGATTATCTCTGAGAG
>JBAYGK010000101.1:0-5842 GCA_041666665.1 Minisyncoccota bacterium | reverse complement strand
GAGAAAGGGCTTCTTTGTGGGCTTTTGCGTCCAACTTTGGAACATCTACCCCGTTAACAAAAAACACCGTAGTTTCTTGCGTCGGACAAACGCCGGCTTCAGCATGAAACGCCGATGCGCCAAACAAGAGCGCGAATGTTACCGCGCATATTTTTAGCCATTTCATTTTTTATCTCCTTTTTCTGTGAAATCAATTTGGAAGGGAATCTGGGTCAAAGGAACAATCTGTTTTGTATGTTCTGTCGTCATCCGAATATACCATTCCTCCGAGATAATTCTCCGCACTGAAATATGCGTTGTATCTTTCTTTCGTGTTAGTCATGAGGGCAAGCATTTTTTTTGTGTCCCTGAAAACAATGTCTTGTGCAATGAGCCGCTCTGTTTCATTTAGCGAATTAAGTCCGATGGCGCCAAAAACATACCACTGGCAATTTTGAGTTTTACTGCTCAACAGCGAATTCTCTCGCGCTTTTGCTTTATTGCTCGGATCGGCAACATAGTCCATCATAAATTTTTGCTCGTTTTTTGCCATTTCCGTCAACGCCATCCGCCGTTTCTCGGATTGCGGGTAAGCAAATCCGATCCAACGATCAATACGATCCGGCACGACATTTTCATCCAAATCCGTTCCTGCTATTGTCGCTTTTTCTTCATCGTCCGGCGTAGTCGGAGGAAGCAGAAACGGCGAAACGGTTATCTCTATCGGAAGTGTGCTTTTGAAAATGTCTTTTATTGTTCCGTTCGGCTCTGTTTCCAAGAGAACAAGCGTTCCATCAATAACGCCAATCGGCATTTCCGGGGCGGTTTGAACGGAAAGATTTACTGAAACGCTTTCGCCTTTTTTAATCGTTGTCGGAAAGGACGGCTGGTTTACCGAAACGATGCTCGCCGCATCTCCGCGAATTTCCAGAGCTAGTTTTTTGCCGTTTATCGTGCTTGGACCGTTGTTTGTGAAAGTTACCGTTGTCGTCGTTGACTGTCCCGATTCCATGCTCCACGGAGCATACCGCGCGGGCACCCAAGAAACGCTTGCGGAAGTCGCCCACACGGCAACCGAAAAGAACGCGAGAAGTATCCCGACTGCGATGAGAAACTTTTTGTTTTTTAGCATGTTCATTACCTCAGTATAAAGTGGGAAAAGGTGAAAAGAAAGGGAAAACTTTAATTTATGCGGTAAAACCTCCTTAATTTCAAAAAACAAAACTCTGGCGATGGTATATCAATTTTTTGGAAAAGTCAAGGTTTTTATCAGGTCTTGCCGATTTTACGGAAAGAATCCGGGATTATTCTTCAACCACGAGCCAATCCCGCATAAAATCCTCATCGCCGGAAGTATAGCTTTGCGAGGAAAGAATGGTTTGTTTAATGGAAGAACGGGTAAACTCGTCCTTTCCGGTAAAATAGCCGCGGGAAACGAATGTCGGTATCTGATCCAATTGTGAAAGCCCCGGAGTAACGCCGACCTGAAAAGCGATTTCATTCGGGTCGGTTTCATATCCTGTTCCCGCTTTTACCGTTCCTATATTCCACGAAACTTCTCCGCTTACGGGATTGTACGTTATATCAGCCCCGTTCGGCGATACGTTGCCCGTCCACCTTGTGTAACTCGGAAGCACCGCTGTCACGCGGGCTCCGGAAATATCATTGACGGAATTGTATACTTTCCAATTGACCGTAACGGTCGTTTCTTTTTCAACGCGGAAAGGCACCGGCCCCGAATTAACGAACGGTCCGACATGGAACAAAATAGTGGGGCGAACGGTGGGATATGTTCCGATTTTTATTTTACTGCTTACAAACGAGGTTATTTCTTCCGGAACATCCGCTTCGGAAATTCGTTTTCCTTTAACGCTCACTCCGACCGATATTTCCGGATTTTTAAACACCGTTCCGTCCGGTTTCAAAAAAGGCAAAGGCGTCAGCGTCAAACCCGTCGTGTTTTCTCCGCCCGCTTCAATGGAGGCCAGCGGAGCCGTTGTTTTTGAATCCCAAAAAACCGTACCTTTTGAGGCGTCATAGTAGCCGTTTCCTTTCGGGGTAATTTTTTTCAGGTCAATCATGTCGCCGGAAAGAGATATGGTGATTTGTCCGTCAATTATTCTGCTGGCAAGATTGTTCACCCATCGCGCGGAAACATCAACATTCCCCACTCCCTGCAAAATGTATTCGGGTTCGGCGCTTCCATTCAGAAACAAACTGATGCCGAGGAACGGTTTTTTAACGGTGAGCCCTTGAGAAAAAGATGTGAGCATCGTATCAATCACCGTAACATCTTTGTTCGGGATGCCGGCCGAAATAATGAAAACTTTTTCCTGCTCATTCTCCCCCATAATCGTCCCCCGGACGATGAACTGTTTTTCTTCTCCGAAATTCATGTCTCCGATGCTCCAAAAATCATCGCCGGATGTCGGCGCGGGAGAAGCGCTTTTAAAAATAAAACCTTTCGGGTAACTGATCTGCAAAAGCGGATTTTTCACCAACGCGAGGGAAAGCGATTTCACGTTTATTTCAAGCGTCACGTCCTGCCCCGCAATCGCTTCTTTCAAGATTTCCGCTTTAATGGAAAGAGGAGAGGATGTTAGATTTATGGAGAAAGTTTTATTTTTCGTGTAGGAAGGTCCCAGCCCTTCTATGCGAAATTTTACGTCAATGGCCATGTCTTTCCGCTGGTTTTCCTCGCCCATAAACACCGCTTTTATCGTTTCCGTCCGCGTTTCCTTCGCGCCGACAGACGGAATCGTTTTCAAAAATCGCCCGATTTCCTTGCCCGGATTGTTGGAGTAGCGCGCGCCCTTCGGAAAATCTATAACGATATCAACGCGATTCAAGGGCACTTCGTTTTTATTTTCTATCATCACTTGGAGGGCGAGTTCCTCTCCGCCTTTGAGCGATACGGGTCCGAAAAGAGATACGTTCACATTATCGGGAGAAACCACCGTTCTCTTGCTGAAAAAAGAATATCCGGCGATAATGACGGCAACAAGAAAAAAGGCGAAAGAAAAAATAAAAAACTTTACGTAACCCGAAAGGTGCGGCGGTTTTTCCTTTTTTTTGTACGACATGTCTCCGCCGTCTTCCCAATCTTCAATGGAGCCGAATTTCTTCGGGTTCAGTTTTGTACGTCCTTTATGTTTTATTTCATCCGTGCGCGAATAGAGCTTCTTTTCCAGCTTTTCTATAAGGCCGGCCCCTTCTTCTTTTTTGTCCGGTTCTCCGACATTAAACGGTTCATATGTTTCCATGATAATAGTATAACAAATTACAAAGGAAAAAGAACTGAGTTATCAAGTTCATAAAGTTTATCAAGTTATAAAGTTCATCAAGTTTATTAAATTTGCCAAACGCCGAGAGACCCGCACTTTCCGTAATTTTTGGCGTCATTGTTCGTCGCACTTTATAACTTGATGAACTTTTTACTTGATGAACTTACAATTGCGATTCTTCAAGCGCTCGGTTTATTTCGCGGAGGGCATCCCTCCGCACCGATTCAAATGCGAGGAGGTTTGTTTTTGAGAGTGTTTCCGAGATGAACGGGGCGAGCGATTTATTTCCTCCGACATAGCCGAGCGACGCCAAAATTTTTAAAACGACCAACGTTTCAAGTCTTTTCATTTCATCCGATGCAAAATCTTCTTTTTTTAAAAATGCCGATGCGTGGAGAAGAACGGAAAAAAGCTTTTTGTTTTCCTCCTCCCCGTGCACCAGCCGCCGGACGAGAAACAATATTCCGGCAAAAACTTTCGCCTTCTCTCCTTCTCTCGCCGGAGAAAAAGAGATGATTTCTTCCGCATCGGTAAGCCGCCATGATGTTTTTCCGCGAATCAAAGAAACCCGCACGAGTGAAAAATCGTGCAGAGCGTAGCGGAGTTTTGAAGCGGCTTTTCTCACGGATTGGGCGGACGCGCTCAAAAGCCCCATCTTTTCGGTGAAAATGAAAAACAATTTATTCGCTTCTCCGATATTGACGGAACGCAGAATAAATCCGCGAGTGTTGTAGAGGTGATACACAATGTATATGGGATTAGTATATGTATATGGGGACGAACAACAAATTTTTTAAAACAAAACGAAGCGGAACAGCGGGGAAAGGACTATTCTTAATTTTTCTTCCACACCGATAAGAATAACAAAAATGACCGCAACGGACAACGGCCGTCGCCCCTTCTCCATATACTAGTCCCACATGCTCATCATGTGCTATACTGTCTTTATGCAATTCAGCAATCCGGATGAAAATATCCGCGAGTTGGGATTAAAACCCGGCGAAAAAGTCGTTATTTTCGGATCGGGATCCGGAGGTCATACTCTTGCGGCCGCGCGGGCGTTAAAAGGAAACGGAACCATCTACGGCATTGAGTCCCGCACTCATCTGGTTGAAAAACTCAAAAAAGAAGCCTCCGAACAGCACCACATGAATGTCCGCGTTGTTGACGGAAATGTTGAAAGGATGGGCGGAACAAATTTGGGTTCTCTTACCACGGATACCGTAATCATACCCGACACGTTTTTTTCACACGCCAACAAAGAAGGAATATTAAAAGAAGCGGACCGAATACTCCGTCCCGGCGGACGCGTGCTCGTTGTGGATTGGATAGCGTCGTTTGGCGGTGCGGGTCCTCAACCGGAGGATGTTTTTCCGGAAGACAAAGCGCTAAAACTCGCCAAGGATGCCGGTTTCATATATGACCGGCGGTTTTCCGCGGGAAGCTATCACTACGCGCTTATTTTTCACAAACCCGCCATGGTATAAGTATCTGGTATAAGTATAGGTATACGACGACCGAATAAAAACACCTCTCGCAATAAACGCGAAAGGTGTTTTAATTTGTATCATCGTCGTTATCGTTCGTATACTTATACTTATACCAGATACATATACATCGTTAGATTCCCATAAAGCGCCAGAATTCTTCATTCGGTTTCTTCGGACCTTTGTCCGACCCGGAAAGACATTGCGGACAAACGCCAAAAACGGCTTCCGCAATGATGTGCTTCGGCAAATATTCTATAATCACTCCGCAGACAATGCATTGGTATTTGCCCGCTTGCGGAACTTTATCCCCAAATTTATATATTTTTTCTTCCATATTTTTTAAATGGTTAGCTTCTCTTTTATTATATCATGAGTATAAAAAAGGGTACATCCGTATTATCATTTTGTTTCCATATTGCATACTTTCAACCGAAATCTCCACCCAAGGTCTCTCTATCTGTTTTTGTCAGGTGATGAAAACCTACGGTTTTCATACTTTCCCTTCCTCCTTAAGGGAAGACCTTTGTCCGCGATTTCTTGCTAATCAACAACTTTCTTTTTCTTGAAAAGTCCGAAGAGTTTTTTAAAAAAGGATTGGATTAACAGCAAAACGATTATCGCCCCGACAATTCCAAGTCCGGCAAAAAGACCGATGCGGTTTAAATATGCCGTCCATGCCGGTTTGCCGAAAAATTCGCTTTTCAAAGAAGGCAATACGCCGAGAGTGCGGATGGTTTCGTCTATTGTGAAAGATTCCGTTTCTCCGATGACAAGCACGTATTTGCCCGTATTTTCCGGACGAGAAACGGTAATGGTATATGCCCCCGACGTCGCATCGGCGCGAAACTCGGGTCCCTGGAAATAATCATCGCCTCCGAACGGTTCGTAAAATCGGGTCCACTCCGTGCTCGTCGCGCTGAGATTCGCCACCAAATCGGATTCTTTCCGTATTTCCGCCGATACATTGGCGGGCGCCCCGTATCCGGTCGGAACCAGCACCCCGACATACAATTTAAATGGTTTGCTTTCGCGAATGGTGAATACTGTGGAAGTTCCGACAAATTCTCCGTAATACGCTTTTGATATTTC
>JBAYGK010000100.1:0-5906 GCA_041666665.1 Minisyncoccota bacterium | reverse complement strand
TTTGAAAAACACGGATCGGTCTACGACATGATATCTTCGGGCGCCCGCGGTTCGCTTTCCGCCATCGTTCAGATGGCCGGAATGAAAGGACTCATCATCAACACCGCCGGACGCACGATTGACTTTCCGGTTAAGCCGTCCAACAAAGAAGGACTTTCTCCTCTTGAATACTTTATTTCCACGCACGGATCGCGCAAAGGATTGACCGACACCGCCTTGAATACCGCGAAAGCCGGTTATCTTACCCGCCGTTTGGTGTATGTTTCCGACGGAGTGGTTGTCTGCGAGGAAGATTGCGGCGAGAAAAACGGAATCTCAATCAAAAAAATGGATATTAGCGGGCTTGAAATTCCCATTTCAAAAAATCTCGGAGGACGCGTTCTCGCGCACGATGTGGTTGCTCCGGACGGAGAAACGCTCTTTAAGAAAAAACACCTTCTTACGAAATCCGATGCGAAAAAAATTGAAGACGCGGGAGTGGAAGAAGTGTTTGTCCGCTCGCCTCTTACCTGCAAAGCGCTTTACGGCGTATGCCGCCAGTGTTACGGATTGGATCTCGGAAGAAACAAACTCGTTGACTTGGGCGAAGCGGTCGGAGTGGTGGCGGCGCAAGCCATCGGCGAACCGGGAACTCAGCTTACCATGAGAACGTTCCATGCCGGAGGCGTTGCGACGGCGGGCGGAGACATCACCGCGGGACTTCCGCGCGTTGAGGAAATATTTGAACGGCGTTCCATACGAAGCAATGCCATCATCAACAAAGCGGACGGTACGGTAACGGAAATAAAATCGGGAGAAAAAGAACTCACCATTAAAGTTCTTGCGGATACCGCGCGATCAAAAGACAAAAAAGCGGAAACGGAATATTCAACCGACCCGCGAAGGGTGGCGCTCGTAAAAGTCGGAGACGAAGTTCTCAAGGGCGATGTGCTTACCGACGGCGCCGGAGACATTACGGAAATATTCAAGCACGGCGGAAAAGAAAAAGCCGAGAACTACATTATTTCCGAAATCAGCAAAGTGTATGAATTGCAGGGTGCCAGCATTGACCGCAAACATCTTGAAATCGTGATCAGACAAATGTTCTCGCGCCGCGTAATCCGCGATTCGGGCGATACGAAATTCAACATCGGGCAAATCGTTGAAAATATTGAACTCTACGAAGAGAACGAGAAAGCCAAAGAGTTCGGAGGAACGGAAGCGAAAGGGGATACCGTCGTGCTCGGCATTTCGGAAATTTCTCTCACGACAAGAAGCTTCCTCTCCGCCGCATCATTCCAAAATACATCAAGAATTTTAATAGACGCCGCCATCAAAGGGTCTGTTGACGATCTCTCCGGCCTCAAAGAAAACATATTGATCGGAAGATTGATTCCGGTTGGGACGGGATTTAGAGCGAGATTGGAGGATGATGAAGTGCTGGAAAACGCGGAAGAAGAAGAAAACGCCGAATAAAAACAGGAACAAAAAACAGTCTCGCAGAATTACGGGGCTGTTTTTTAAAATTTCTAAGCGGAAACAAGGACTTCCCTTAAGGAGGGCGAGGTCGCCCGGGGAAAGGGGAGTCCTTGGTGGAGCGGAGGATACAGAAGCAACAATAAAAAAACAGCGCTCCGAACAGGGCGTTGTTTTTTGAAACACGATGAGGTAAAATGTATATATGAAAAAGGAAATTAAAAAATCAACAAAAACGAAAGTGAAAAAGGAAACTGATATCGAAATGCTTGCGAGGATCGTGCTAAACGGTTTTGACGAGATAAAGCAAACGATATCAACCCTTGCGACAAAAGAGGAGCTTAACGGTCGATGCGACCGTATAGAATTTCTTTTACTCCGTGCGCAAGACAATCGCCTTGATCGGTTGGAAGACAAGATGAGGAAAGTGGAAACCGCGCTTGAAATTGCATAAAATTAAAAATAAAAACGGCGCCCGCTCGGGAGCGCCGTTTTGAAATTTACGCTGTTTTTTTGTTTGTCATAGTACGACAAACACAAAAAAACCGATTATTGCCGCCATGAGCCCGAAAAGAAAATCGGGAAGTTGACGGATGGGACTGGTTATAAAACAGTTTACAAAAACGGCACATGCGAGAAGCATTCCTATCGGGGCCATAATGCCGAGCGAGAAGCCCATAAAAAGAAGCGCAAGCGCCACAATGAATCCGGCGACAAATCCGGTATGTTTTCGGTATACAGTTCTCATGTCAATTCCTCCATCTGAAAGCAAGCGATAGTAAACCTGGTTTTATTATACAATATATTTAATAATTATGCAAGTATGTTGCGGTCGTGATATAATAACGACACCGATCAGGTTGGGGCAAAAGAAAAGCCCCGCTACGGGACGGAACCCGTATGGGAGCTTCTTCATAGTGATACTTGCATTATACGCTTTTGAAAAAAAAGTCAATCTTCATTCGTTCGTTTTGGAAATTGGAAATTAGTAGTTGGAAATTTTTTCGTCGTCGTTCGTACTTTTAACTTTTTACTTTCGTTTATGTCTTCTCCCGTAGAACAAATCAAAGAAAAATTGGATATCGTGTCCGTTGTGGGCTCGTATATCAAACTGGAAAAAGCGGGGAGCAATTTCCGTGCGCGGTGCCCTTTTCATAATGAAAAGACGCCGAGCTTCATGGTGTCGCCGGATCGCGGAACATATCACTGTTTCGGGTGCAACAGGGCGGAGACATTTTCAGTTTTGTTGAGGAAATAGAAGGCACCGATTTTCCCGGAGCGCTTCGCGTGCTTGCCGACCGCGCGGGAGTGGTTCTTACCCGTGAAAATCCGGCGGAGAGAAACGAACGCGACCGCCTGTTTGCACTGCTTTCCGATGTCGCGATGTTTTATCGCCGCGAACTTCGCAAGAATACCGAGGCGATACAATATCTTCGTAAACGAGGTTTACTGCCTGCCACGATTGATGAGTTTCAAATCGGTTTCGCGCCGAATGATTGGCACGCGGCGGAAAATTATCTTCGCCCTCGCGGATATACGGAAATTGAGCTGGAAAAAACGGGCATGTCCATACGTTCCGAAAAAGGCATTCATGATCGGTTCCGTTCGCGCATCATGTTTCCTCTTTGCGACAGTTCCGGCAGAATCGTCGGTTTTACCGGACGTGTGTTCAGTTCCGATGACCCCGCCAAGTATGTGAACAGCCCGGAAACTCCGCTCTACAATAAATCAAAAATCCTCTTCGGGCTTTCTCTCGCCAAAACCGCGATACGCGAAGCGGGCGCGGCGATTCTTGTTGAGGGGCAGATGGATTTGATTATGGCGCATCAGGCGGGAACGAAAAATTCCGTGGCGGTTTCCGGAACGGCTCTCACCGGTTTCCATCTGGAGATGTTGAAACGCTACGCCGACAAACTGTTGTTTTCTTTTGACAGCGATAATGCGGGGCTTGCCGCGGCCAAAAAAAGCGCGATTCCCGCCCTCCAAATGGGTTTTGATGTTCACGCGATAGAACTGTCGGGAGAAAAAGATCCCGCCGATCTCATTCTTGAATCTCCGGAAAAATGGGCGGAAGCCATACGATCTTCCAAACATATCGTTGAATTTTTTCTTTCCGTTTTGCAGAAAAAATCGCCCGACAAAAGAGCGTTCCGGCTTGTGGTTGAAAAAGATGTTTTGCCGATAGTCGCGAGCATTGAAAGCAAAATAGATCAGGCTCATTTTATAGATGTCGTCGCTACCATTTTGGACATTTCGCGCGAAGCGGTTGCCGAGGAAGTAAGGAAGACAATGCTTCGCCACGACGATGATGTAATTTTGCATAGTATGGCGGCGGAAAATATTCCGGCGCAAAAACGTGCTCCCGCATCACGCAAAGAAGCGATTGAAAGAAAAATCCACGGCGTTATTCTCTGGCACCAAAGTTCCGATAAGGACGACCGAGCGGAAGAAATGCGCGCGCGTTATGAAAAAATCGCGGGCGATGCGCGAGAAATTGAAGAAGCGGAAAAGAATGCGCTCATCTTTGAAGCCGAAGCGTTTTACAGCGGAACGGCATCGCTTGAAAAAGAGGTGGAGGATTTGTTTTTGAATTTTGAAAAAGAAGTCATTAAAGAATCCCTGACGGAAGCCATGAACGAACTCCGCCGAGCGGAACTGTTGCATGATACTGCAAAGGCGGGGAAGATACTCGGAAGATGTAAAGTGTTATCGGAGAGATTAAATAAATTAAATATATAAAAACCATGAACAGCCCGAATGTTTCACTCATTGTTATAATTTTAACTCCGGTCGGGTTCGTTATCTTTTTTGCCCTTAAGTATGTTTGCTATTGTGACGATATTTGTGAATATTTGAGGAGAAAAGATAAGGTTTTATGGGAAAAGTGGTATAAGGACGGAAAAATTCAGCCACTTTGTTTTTACGGACTCAATTATTTGAATACTGGAATATTTGCACAATTTAAAACACTCAGGTATATAGAAGAACAATTGCCGGGCGATTCAACGGTTTTCGTTAAAATTAACAAAATGAGAACAACACTGTCTCTTGGGTTGGGTATTTTATTCATTTCTTTTGTTGCGGTCATTCTTTTTGACATCATTAAATATATTTAAAAAAACTTTTTGCGGCATTGTAAAAAATCCGATTTTAGTGCAATATATCTCTTATATGCGTTTCTATAAAAATATCATGTCAAAAACATCAAAACAGCCGAAAAAGAGCAAAAAGGCGGTCGTTAAAAAAGCGGTCAAAAAACCGGTAGCCAAAAAGCCGACGGTAAAAGCCAAACCGGCTCCCAAAAAGACCGTTTCTTCTCCCAAAAAAGTTCCGTCAAAGAAACCTGTGAAAAAGACGGCACCCGCGCCGGTTAAAAGTTCCGTTCCCGCAAAAAAAGCCCAACACCGTTCCGAGGAAAAAAATGTTGAAAAGAAACCGGAAGCGCCGGAAGAGCCGAAGAGAACCAAGGCGGAAGAGGCCATTCTCCATGCTCAAAAAGCCGAGGCCATCATTACGAAAGGGCGCGAACGCGGTTTTGTGACGTACGATGAAATAATCCGCGAATTTCCCCATGTGGAAGAGGACATTCTTTTCTTGGACGAGCTGTACGATAAGCTGGCGCAAGTCGGCATTGACGTGCTTGAAGGAGGCGGACTCTTGGAAGATACCGACGATGTTTTGAAAAAATATTCTGTCGGGAATGGAGCCTCAAAAGATTCCATACAAATGTATTTGCGCGAGATTGGACAGTATCCTCTTCTCTCTGCGCACGAAGAAAGAGAACTCGCAAAGAGAATTGAAGCGGGAGACGAAGAGGCCAAAAACCTTCTCGCGAAAGCGAACCTCCGCCTCGTGGTTTCCATTGCGAAAAAATATGTCGGACGAAGTCCCGATCTCACGCTCCTTGACCTCATTCAGGAAGGGAACATCGGTCTTTTCAAAGCGGTTGAAAAATTTGAGTGGGCGAAAGGATATAAATTCTCCACGTACGCGACATGGTGGATCAGACAGGCCATTACCCGCGCCCTTGCCGACCAATCGCGCACTATCCGCATTCCCGTGCACATGGTGGAAACGATAGCGAAATACAAGCAAATTTCGCGCCGTCTTTCTCAGGATCTCGGACGCGATCCTTTGGCTTCGGAAATAGCGATGGAAATGGGCGTGGATGTTGAGAAAATACATAATATTGAAAACATCGTTCAAGATACCGTATCTTTGGAAAAACCGATCGGAGACGAAGACGACAAATCAACACTCGGAGAATTCATTGCCGACGACAAGATTCTATCTCCTGATCAGGAAGTATCCCGAAGAATTCTCTCCGACCAAGTCATCGCCATTCTCGGAGACCTCTCGCCGAAAGAGCGCAAAATTTTGGAAATGCGCCACGGTTTGATTGACGGCATCACCCACACGCTTGAAGAAGTGGGAAAAGAATTCGGCGTAAC
>JBAYGK010000099.1:0-5930 GCA_041666665.1 Minisyncoccota bacterium | reverse complement strand
GATTCTGTTTTTATGGAACGAATCAAAAAAGAAATAGCGGATTCCGGCATTATGAAAAAAAATTGCCCCGAGCAAAAGGTTATGGATGCCGGCTGGTATTATCAAATACGGCTGAATGGCGCCACCATCTCTCTGCATAATCCGCCGGCAGAATGCCGTTCCGTTTTAGCCGGCATTGAGACCCTCTTGAGCAATGAGTCGGGAGCATCAGCAAGGCAACAAAAATAACAAAGCGGGAGACAACGCAAGATCGGCGATTGACAAAGAGAAAAACATAGAATATTAGCAACAAAAAATGTCCAAGGTCTGACCTTGAATGATGCGATTGTTTTTTGCGCTTGCGCGGATCAGGCGATATTTGAAAGAAAGACCGTTCGTTTGTGCGAACAGCCGTTTTTTGCTCAATCAAATAACGATACGAGATAGCCATCAATGGTTCGCTGTTCCATGTCGTAGAAATTCATGTTTTTGTCGCGGAGTTTTTTTGCAAGAAGCGTTCCGACGAAGCGCCAATGCCACGGCTCGTACGTGTAATATTTGTTGTTCTTGGGATAGGAAAGCGCAAACCCATAGAGGTGCGCATTTGCCGAAAGCCACTCGTAGGCGGCCGTTTTATCAAACGCCTCGGTGAGTTGTCCTTCCACGCCCGTGGTAATGAAATCTATGGTTGTGCCGAGCTGATGTTCCGAATATCCCTGATCGGCTGAAAACGCGTTCGCTCCTTCTCCGTACAACACTTTGTATCCCGTTTTTAAAGCATTCTGTTCATTAAACGAGCGGTACGCGGATTTCACGTATATCGTAACGCCGTCTTGTTTCGCCTCGTCAATCATTCGTGTGACGCGCGGCAGAACATCGGATAAAATGTGTTCCGTCTTTTTCTCGTTGTATAAATATTCGTTTTTAATCTCCGACAATTTGGCGGGCACGTAATTCTCGTTCAAAAAGAAAACTTTGGAATATTTTTTTAAAAGTTCGGGGTCTACCCGGCTCAATTTTTCAAGCGTTCCAACCGTTCCGCCGATCTTCTCGGTTGTTTTTTGAAGGGACTCCACTTTGTCTCTTTCTTCCGTCAATCTTATCGCGAGCGCCATACTTTCATCCCGCGAAAGATTAAGGCTCTTTTCCAGCGTTTCTATGGAACTGATGAGAGCGGAAGTCGTGCTCGCGGCGGAAAGCGTCTGCGCGCGAAGTTCCGATTTGATGTCTTCATAGCGCGATTGTTGCAAAAGAGCATATCGGTACCCGCCATACGCGAGTCCGCCAAAAGCGCACACAAGCGCCAGCGTGAGAAGCGGCAAAGCGTTTGGACGAGATTTTAAAAATCCAAGCATATAATTACAGTATGAGAAAATTTAAACATCATGTGAAAATTATACCAATAAAAACACGGAACGAAAAGAGCGCGTTCTTCAAAATTGCCTCATGCGGTTTCCGGCGGTATAATCAATATATGAAGAAACAAATTTTTTCAATCGCAATCATGTCGGCAACCTTTATTTTTTCCGTGCCGTTCGTCAATTTTATTGAAGCTCAAGTTCCCGATGTTCCCGATCCGGTTAATGTCCAAAACATTTGTTTTGAAAAGGAGGGCGAAAAATTGCTCCCCGTTCCTTGCGACAAATATAAAAATAAACCGACTTCGGCGCCGACATCGGAAGACCGGCAAAAATTTGAGAAAAACGCGAGCCGACTTTTCAATTTTTTGTCCGAAAAGATACGCAAAGTAATAAATGACTTACAAGGCGGTTTTCAAAACATTTTTGACGGGATACGGAATTTCATGGATTCAATAAAATAGAATCGCCGCGCACGGTACAGGCTCCAATCAAAAGACCTTCGTTTTTTGCGCGCCTTTCCGCATCTTCTTCATTAACCAAAATAAAACCCTCAATGATGAGGGTTTTATTGAAAATGATGTTTTAAGATCTTTTACGATAGACCGATATTCCATAACCGGCGATGACGACCAAAATGCCGATTATGCCGATCCATGTCAGCGTTTTGGACGGCGTTTCCGTATCGGTATTTTTTTCAGCGTCGGCTGTTTGACTTGAAGTTTCGGCCGCCGCCGTCTGTCCAATCAGCTCGTTCCATGTTTTTTGCTCTAATTTTTCCAAAACGATTTTTCCATCATTGCCAATCATGGCGATTTGTCCGGAATTTAATTCCGGGGTTTCGCCTTTGGGGTCGTCTACTTCCAAAGTGCCTTCGTTCAAATAAATTGTTGTCACCTCCGTATCCGGAAGATTTTCCATAATAAAATCAGTACCCCGGACAGCACAGCAAAATCCTCCCGCATAAGGTCTGACTTCAAGTTTCTTTTTGAGTTTCAGGAAAGGTTTTGCAATCGTTGCTCTTAATTTTCCATACTGCAATTGAATCTTTATAAGGGTCTCCGATTCGGAGTATGTTATCTTTGTCCCCTCGCCAAGTTCAATTCTGCTCCCATCGGAGAAAATAATGGCGGCGCTCCCTTTTGATATTCCTATTTCATCGCCTTCTTTAATTTCCACGGTGGAACCGACGAAAAACGCTTTCCATTTTTGTCCGGCATGTAAAACGCCGACGCGTCCTTGTATGTCCGAAAGAACAACCCTGTTTTCTTCGGATTCTTTTTTCTCTTCCGGTGCGGATTGCGCCGGCATGTCCCCCGGATTTTTCGGAGTGTCCCAATTAATGGGTATGACTTTTCCCGCCGCAAAGCCGCTGTTCACAAGAGAGAAGAAAAACAGCCCCGCCGCGAGAGAAGAAATTATTTTTATGTTTTTCATGGTTTTATTATACCAAATCACAAGAAAAGGTCTAACGTAAAAAGAGGATAAATCAGCGGATGGCGTGGACGTTTGACAAAATATAATTTATGATTTAGTATTCATTCAGATCGGTTCTTCACATCCAATTGGCAATATAGGAGGCGCAATATGGAGAGAAACGTTAAGTATACTCTCTTGTTCATAGGTTTTTTATGGTTTTTGTTCGGCATTGATCAAATGCTGGCCGTTCATCTCTGGCATTTCGGAGTCATGCCGCGCACCGCGGGAGGATTGATCGGGATTATTTTTGCTCCGTTCCTGCATCTTGATTTCGCTCATTTGTTCGGAAACAGCGTGGTTCTTATTTCACTTCTGTTTTTGTCTCTTTCGTATGACTTTGCCGCCGCATGGAAGGCGATGGTAATTATTGCTTTGGTTTCCGGTTTTGGTGCTTGGACATTTGGAGATTTCGGTTGCGTCACGTTCGGCTCCAGCGTTTTCATCTACGGTTTGTTTTCCTTTTTGCTGTTTGCCGGTTTTTTTCGGCCTTCTAATTTTTCTTCCGCCACTGCGGCGTTGGCGGTTGCGACACTTCTTTTGGGCGCATTAATATGGTCGTTTTTTACCGTTGTGCCCGGAATCAGTTGGAGCGGACATTTCTTTGGTTTTGTCGGCGGCATAGTCGCCGCGAGCACGTTAACAATTTCGCCTTCGAATGGAAATTTGGAGTAGTGATGGAAGGGGATTGAGCGTATCCGTTTTGCTCTATTCATACCGCAACTTGTTTAACAGAAAACGCCGCTTTTGCGGCGTTTTTCTTTATGCAAAACACCGAATTATGATGCTTGAGATCGCTCAATTGCGCGGTCTATATTATGACTATATAAGATATGGTAAAAATTATCGCATATTCTGCGCGCGCAGTTTGATTTTTACATTTGACGAGCGTACAATGATACAATGACAAACGAAAAATTTCATTCTCACGAGAATATGAAGTCCGCGCCCGAGCGGTTATACGAAGAAGTAAAAGGCAAGGAACCGAAAATATCAAAATCGGGCGCTCTTGTCGGAATGTTCGGAGGCGGAGGAGAAAACGTTGAAAAGCTCGCCGAACTTTCCCGTTCGCGTGCGCAAGCGGCGCGGTTCGTTTACGAATCATCCGGTCTCACAAAAAAAGAACGCGGCACTCTCGCCGGAATGGGTTTCTTTGACGAGAAACGCGATGGTGTCGTCCCTGAAGGTGTCGTTGACCAACTTGTAAAAGAAGGGAAACCGGAACTCATCGCCAAACTCGCGGCGCTCAAATGCGATCCGGAAGTGCTTGCGCTCCAAATGAGCGTTCTTGAGTCCTACGACAAAGAAATCGCGGAACTCGCCGACGACCCGAAACTTCTCGGGAAGTATCGGGAGCGCTATGATTCCGAGAAACAAATACTTGATCAAGTGATTGAGAGAGAGCGATACGAACGCGATCTTCGCGCCTTGGAAAATTTTGAAGCGAAATTCAAACGAACATTCAAAAAATCCGGCGCGTATTTCGGTTCGGCGGAACAAAAAATATTTGACGATCTTTCCAAAGAAAAACAAACGATTTTGGAAAAGATTAAAACGCCGGCGTCTCCCGAATTAATGGAAGCGATGGGACTTCGCCGCCTTCGCAACATGCAGAAAAATCTTGAGGTGTTCCATTTTGCCGAAACGGAATCAAGAACCGAACTTATTCGGGAACTTCTCCCCGACCTCTTAAACGGCGCGCCGGTACTTTTTCAAGGAGAAACAGGCTCCGGAAAATCCGAGTTGGCGCGATATATTTGCCGCCGCTATCTCAGAAAAGAGCCGCTTCTCATTTCCATAAGCGAACAAATCAAGGAATCGCAAATCGTCGGAAGCCGCGGAATGAAAGCCGGTGAAACATTCTTTGATTATTCGGAATTTGTAAAAGCGATACAGAATGGAACTCCCATCATATTGGACGAGGTGAATCTTATGCCGCACGAATTTGCCGGCATATTGAATGATTTTCTCCAGCTCCGAACCGGCGACACATGGACTCATCCGACGACCGGAGAAAAAATCGTCGTTCGCGCGCCGATATTCACGACTGCCAACTTGAAATCCGACCGGTATAAACGTTATGATGTTGATCCTGCAACCCTTCGGCGACTCTCCGGCGGCGCGGGAGCAAGAGAAATCCATTATCTTGACTTCGGGAAAAAAGATGCGGACGGGTCTCTCGTCGCGCCGGAAACAAACAAGATACTTTCCGCCGTGATGGCCGACCGATACGGAAATATCATGATGGCCGAAACAGAGGAGGGAACGTACGACATGTTTCTCCGCGCATGCAGAAAGATCCAGGAGGACTTTACCATGGCCCTAATCTCCGGCGACGAGAGCGGTTCCGCCGCGCGTTCCGGCACAATCACGCTCAAAGAACTCGTCATTACGCTTGCCGATCAAATCAGAATCATGCAGGCGTGGAAATTGTCGCAATTTTCGGAACCGATTGATTCCATCATTTTGCGCGAGTTTTTCCACAAAACGAAGTGAGCGGAAAAGCGACGGAAGACCGCATCAATATCGCCAAAATATTCTTAAGCCACAACTTTTTCAAAGATACGCCCGCCTCAGCATTTCATATTCCCGGTCTTACGGATGAAACGCTCAAGAAGTGGCAATCAACAGGGGAAGAAGAAGCAAAAAAACAAGGGAAAAAACATTAAGCATCATCGTCGGTTGTCGCCGGTACGAGGTTATACCTTTCGCCCTCCCGCAGGAGGGTCCTCCAGCGGGAGGAAAACATTTGAGCTGTCATATAACATATATTTTTATGCCCCAAGAACTCAACAAAATATGGAACGCCGGAAAACTCTTTGAGCCGAAACCTGAACCGGAACAACCGGCAAAACAGCCGGAGTCCGAACCCAACCCCTCCACCGTCAAACGCAAAAAGAGCGTCATCGGCGCTTTTATGGAAAACCGGGAAGATCCGTTTAAAGAGAGGGTGGAGGCGGTATTGAAGGGGATTGAAGAAGTAAAACCCGAACTCGCGGAAAAAGCGCCGGACACGGAGAATCTGGAAAGCAACGGCATTGTCATCGTCGGCCCGCTTGAGGGAGAATTTGACCCGAAATTTTTCAGCAACGACAACAAAAGCGCGCAACTGTTTGT
>JBAYGK010000098.1:0-5970 GCA_041666665.1 Minisyncoccota bacterium | reverse complement strand
GAAAAATTCAAAACGTCGTTTTAATAATCTTTCTATTTTTCTATTTTCTTATTTTTCTATTTGTTATTTAAAGTATATCTGAAATCGCCATACTTTGCATCTTTTTTGGAAAATGAGTAGTATTAAATATTATGAAAAAAGAAAGTCGCATTTTGTCCGAGTTTCCTCTGCCAAACGGGGCGGAGGCGGAACGATTCGGGTGCGGACTCATTCATGAAACATATCTTGTCCGCGTCGGCAAAGAAAAGTTCATTCTTCAGAAGATGAATCCGATTTTTAGCACGGATATTCTCGCCGATATTCGCGATGTATCGGAGTTTTTATCGGAGATGGGGCGGACAACCCAAAAATTGGTGCCGACGAAAAGCGGAAAATTGTTTGCAAAACAAAATGGAGAAGTATGGCGGCTTCTTACTTTTGTTCCGGGACGCATTTTTGAAAGCGCGGAAGATGCCGACATGGCTTATGAAGCGGGGAAGATACTCGGACAATTCCATCGCGATATCATGTGTTTCCGTCATACGTTTGCGAAAGGCAGATCGGGAAAAACGCCAAGCGAGCGATATGCGAAATTTTTGCGGGTTACCGGAGGAAAGCAAACCGCCGAAATTGAAGCGCTGAAAAAGGAGATTTCGCGTCTACCGGAATATATGTTTCCGAAGAAAACGCGCCTTACCGTGGGGCACGGCGACCCGAAAATAAGCAACATCGTGTGGAACGGACGCGGAACAAAAAAAGCGATTGCTCTCATTGATATTGACGAATGCACGAATCGCGGGAATACGCTTTTGGAACTGGGCGACGCTTTTCGGAGCTGGTGCGGAACATGCGAACATAGCGCAGACAACATCTTTGATACGGAAAAATTTGAAGCCGCAAAAGAAGGATATCGCGAAGGAGGAAAAGAATTGCTTACCCCCGAAGAAATCGCGCTCCTCCCGCGCGCCATGAAATTCAAATGTCTTGAACTCGCTTCCCGTTTCCTCGTTGATTATTTTGAAGATTGCTATTTCGGCTGGGACGAAAAACGGTACAAAACGCGCCGCGAACACAACCTGGCCCGCGCAAAAGGACAAGTGGCTTTGTATACATCAATTACGAGTAAAAAGTAAAAAGTTAAAAGAAAAAAGAACGAAAACGTCGTCGTGCTTTTTACTTTCAACTTTTTACTTTTAACTTTTTATTTATGCAATGCGTTATTTTAGCCGCCGGACGCGGCACGAGAATGAAAGAATTGACCGCGAATACGCCGAAACCGATGATCGCCGTTTTCGGCGAACCGCTGTTGGCGCATAAGATACGCATGTTGCCGGAAACCGTTGATGATGTTGTTTTAGTGGTCGGATATTTAGGGGAACAAATCAGGGAGTATTTCGGTTCTGAATGGGAAGGAAGAAAAATTTCGTATGTTTTTCAAAAAAACTTGAACGGCACGGGAGGAGCGATACGCGAAGCGAAAGATCTGGTGTGTGGAACATTCCTTGTAATCATGGGCGACGACCTCTATGGAACAGATGACCTCGCCCGCCTTTCGGAAGACGGAATGGCCGTGCTGGCGAAAAAGATGGACAAGCCTTTTTCCGCCGGAATTTTACGGAGAAATCGGGAAGGAAATCTTCTGGAAATCGTAGAAAAAACGGAAACGCCGGAAATCGGACTCATGAACACCGGAGCGTATGCGCTTACGCGGGATTTTTTTGAGTATGAACTTGTCCAAATAACCAAAACCGAATTCGGTCTTCCTCAAACGCTCGCAACAATGGCAAAAAACCATCCGGTCAAAATAAAGCCGGCTCATTCGTGGCTCCGGATCGGATGTCCCGAAGACATCGGCATGGCGGAAGACTTTTTGCGAAATAATAATAGAAAGACGGAAAAATAAAACCCTCCTTCTCTCTGTGGAACTACGGCAGAGCAAGAAATAAAAAGATTGCAACAACGCAATCTTTCTATTTTTTTATTATTCTATTTTTCCATTTATTTTTTATCCTCCCAAGAAATTGTATTGTTCCGAAACTCCGAGACCTTTTATGATGGCGTGAACGATAAGCCATGCCGCAAGAGCGATGCAAAGACCGAGAGCGACCGCTCCAAAAATCTGGTGAGCTTCTTTGACCTTGCTTTCATTCCCCGCCGCAGAGAGGTAAAGCCAGCCGGCCCACGCGAACGAAATCGCCGCAAAAGGAACCGCGACCACAAAAAGCAGGAAATTCATCACACGCTGAACGAGCTCTATAAAATGGTTGAATTGGCAATCTTGCGCCGCAGAGGGGTCTTCCTGATTACCGCAAGGAACCAGTTGCCCCGAGTCGCCCGCGCTCTGTGCCCTGACATCTTTTGCAAAAAAGAAAAAAGACGTTGAAACGGCGCAGACAATCATAAAAATGACAAAAAACGATAACGCGCCGCTTAAAAATTTATAAGAGAGATGATGGATTTTCATAATAATAGTATATTACTTATTTTTTGTTGCGTGAAAAAAATTAATAAAGATAAAAGTTTTTTATAAAAATTTCTAATATCCAATTTCTAATTTCCAATAAAATGTCAAAATGTCTAAAAATACCATTGTTCGTTTAGAAATTAGAAATTGGTTATTAGAAATTATTTTGCTCATTTAATCCAAATAAAAAAACAATCCGAGTAAATGTGTTAAAAATAAATTGCTCTCGTCGTGATATTTTATTTCCTCGGGAAAAGCGGGTTATCCATATGCTTGACAGAAAACGCGACTGGATTGCCGTCTTCCGCGAAGGTCGCGCCGAGAACTTCTCGTATTTTCTCGGAAGTTGCGGGCATAAAGGGAGAAAGGATATCGGCAACGACGTTTATTCCGAATAGCAAATTCGCGAGAATCGCTTCGGTTTTTTCTTTGTCCGTCTTTACGAGTTTATACGGTTCGTAATCGGTGACATATCCGTCCAGTTTTTTGATGAGCGCCCACACCGTATCCGCGGCTTTGTTCAATTCATATCGGCTCATGTGCTCATGATATGCCGGCAAAATTTCCTGATTGATGCAATATTTGAATGGTACGCCGGCGGCTTCTTCCACGCCGGATACCGTTTCCACCTTTCTTTTGAAAGGAACCTCCGGCGTATCTTTCATTTTAACTTTTCCTTCAAAATACTGCTCCGTCATTTTTATCACACGGGACACAAGGTTCCCGATTCCGTTCGCCAAGTTGGCGTTGTAGCTTTCCAAAAATTTTTCGTCGGTGAAATCGCCGTCTTCAAAAGGAGATATTTCGCGCGAGAAATACGAACGAAGCGCTTCGGAACCGTGTTTTTCAACGTATTCTTTCGGATCAACCACGTTCCCGACGGTTTTTGACATTTTCTTTCCTCCCGAAGTGAGAAAACCGTGCACCAAAATTTCTTTGGGAAGAGAAATTCCCGCCGAAAGAAGCATGGCCGGCCAAAGAAGCGCGTGAAAGCGAAGAATGTCTTTGCCGATGACGTGGAGGTCGGCGGGCCAATATTTTGAAAAATTCGTTTCGTCTTCGGTTCCGTACCCGAGAGCGGAAATATAGTTGGCGAGAGCGTCGCACCAGACATACATCACCTGATTTTGGTCTTCGGGTACCGGTATTCCCCACGGGATTTGCCCCTCGGGGCGCGAGAAACTCACATCGGCAACTCCCTCCTCCAAAAGAGCGAGTATTTCATGTTTTCTCGCTTCCGGAATAATGCGTATTTCGTCTTGTTCAATTTTTCCGCGTATTTCTTCCGCGTACTTCGTGAGCCGAAAAAAATAATTTTCCTCCTCCACTTTCTCGGGGGGCGCATTGTGGTGCGGACACAAACCGTTCACCAAATCTCTTTCCCCGACAAATGCCTCGCAACCGACGCAGTAAAGTCCCGTGTATTTTGATTTGTATATGTCTCCTTTTTCCGAAAGTTTTTTCCAAAGCGCCTGCGCTCCCGGCCAATGTTGCTCTTTGTTTGATGTCCGGATGAATCCGTCAAAAGACGAATCAATGGAAGCGTAAAACTTTTGAAACTCTTCGGCATTCTTATCAACAAAAGATTGAACCGATATGTCGTTCTTTTCCGCGGTGCGGCAAATCTTCACTCCGTGCTCATCCGTGCCCGTCAAAAAGAAAACGTCAAAACCGCAGTTTCTTTTGTACCGCGCGATGGCATCCGCCAAGAATTCTTCATACGCGTGCCCCATGTGAGGAGCGGTGTTGGCATAGGCGATGGAAGTGGTGATGTAAAATTTTTCATTCGGCATATGGTTGCGGTGTTTTTAAGTTCTTGAATTTCTTTCGCTCTTCTCTTTTTCCATGTCATTTACGAATTCCATGAGCGCGGCGGAAAGAGGAACGGAGAGGATGAGCCCCATAAAACCGCCGAGTTGCGCTCCGACGAGGAGGGCAATGATAACCAATATCGGCGGAACCCCCACCACTTTGCGAACAACGACCGGATAAATAAGGTGATTTTCAAACTGTTGGATTATCACATACAGAGCGATGGTCATAAAACCGAGATTGGCGCTCGTGGTAAAACCTATCATCACCGCGGGTATCGCGGATATCGTCGGCCCGAAAACGGGGATGAGTTCAAAGAGTGCGGCAACCATCGCCAACATAAAAGCTTGCGGAACGCGGAGAAGAAGCAATCCGAGATACACGAGCGCTCCGACCATAATGCCGAGAAGGAGCTGTCCTTGCATCCACTTCCCTATCTTTGCTTGAGAACGATACCACAAATCTATGATGTATTTTTCGTTTTTTGGCGGAACAATAATCTTTAAAAAGTTTTCTATTCCCTTCTCCTGCACCGCCAAATAAAAGGAGATAACGAGGACGAGGATAAAATTAAGCACGTTGCCGAGAACGCCGGAAACGGTATGCGCGATATTGCCGTTTGATCCGGCGACTCCTCCGGCCGAAATGCCGGGAGAAAATTGCGAAACGAGATTATTCAGAATCATTTGATAATCAAACACTTCTTTCCATGGATTCCACCTTCCGAGAAAATCCAGATACTGCGGGAGAGAACTCATAAATTGAGAAACGTCCTGCAAAAGAGGCGGAAGAAACAAATAAAACATTCCGGCGAACATACCCAAGAACAAGACGTACACGGCAAGAACGGCGGGGACGCGGGGAATTTTTCGTTTGATGAACCACTTTGTCGCCGGTTCAACGGACGAAGCAACGACAATGGAAGTGAGCAACACAAGAACGAGGTCGGAAAGCAGATAGAGCACGTAAAAGAGGATAAAAACCAAAAAAGTCTTTATCATCGTCCCAACGCTTATCGTGAGAATAATGTCGCCTTTGTTTTCTTTCATTGCAATGTTTGATTGTTCGTTTTTGCCAAGATGCGGCGCGGTTGCGAAAAAATCCAATGGTTCGCCAAAGCACCGGCATCGTATGCGTTGATTATACACTTATTTTTCCTTTTTTTCCATCTTCTTTGCACTGACAGGTTTTTTTATCTAAAAAAGCGGCCCCATCCTGCGAGACCGCTTGAAATTTCCATGGGATACTCGTATCTTCGCCTTTCACTCTATTCCGGAACGAGACAAAAATCCGGACTGAGAACGAGATTTTTTTCGTACATTTTTCCCGCTTCAAAAGTAAGCCCGCCTTCGTAGGCGCAAGACCGAATTCCGTTTGCATTTGCCATTAAATCGCATTCCGTGCACGCTTGCGGATAAATCGTATAAAAACCGGCGCTGTCGGTCGTTGTGCTCGCGCCGTGTATGTAAACAAACGCGCTTGGCGCGGGTTCTCCCGTATCGGCAAATGTTACTTTTCCCTGCACGCGCGCTTTTCCCGGAGGAATGGGTGGTTCAATCGGCAATGCCGCGATGATGTCATTTATAATTTTGGTTCGCGAGTTGGTGCCGTGAAGATAAGATGTTTCAAATCCGTGACACAACCACGGCGAATCTCCGCACGGTTCAAGATTTGTTTCATTCGCCGCCATCGCAATGGGAAAAGCGAAGAGGGCG
>JBAYGK010000097.1:0-5972 GCA_041666665.1 Minisyncoccota bacterium | reverse complement strand
GAAAAACGGCGGAATTCACGTACTCGCCGGCGTGTACGATGCGGGCTATCGCGGAGAATACAATGTTCACCTCATCAATCTCGGAAAGAAAAAATATCACATAGAAAAAGGCGACAAAATCGCGCAACTCGTTATTGTGCCGGTCGCGATTCCAAAAATAAAAGAAGTGAAAGATCTCGGCAAAACCGCGAGAGGGGAAGGGCGGTTCGGGAGTACGGGGAAATAGCAAACGACCGCCATATCTAAAGTTTGGCGGTCGTTTATTTTATTGTGTATTAGCGTGTTTCGTTAATTTTTTTCCATTCATTAAATAGATCGTTAATCCTTACTGATTTTGCCGCTATGTCTCGAATCTCCTTTTCTTTCCCCTCTTCCCATAGCTTAAGAAAAGATTGCGGCGTCAAGGTGCCCCAACCTCGGTTATCATCAAGATATCTGCCAACATTGTCTCCACCGGCATCTAATGCTTTGTGCAAATTCTCACTGTTTGGAAATTCCGCCTTAACTCTTTCTATAAAATCAGCGGGATATCTGTTTTGTTCTTGTTTCGGTTCGTTTTCGTTCATATGATTTTTTTATTTATAACAACAACTAATAATACCTCTATTTTACCCCCCCCCATTTTTCTTGTCAAACAAAATTCATACGCATCATTGGCTTGTCTTGACATAACTATCTCATAGTACTATCATATAGTACATGACAACCATTACCGTACCAATTACTAAAGACCTTGAGTCGTTTATTGAGGAAGAAATTCGGACGGGAACGAGCGAATCAAAAGCTCATCTCGTGCGTTTTGCGCTCGGACGGCTTCGCGAGGAGCGCGCGCTTTCCCGCATAAGCGAAGCCGAAACGGATATTGCAACCGGTCGGGTCTATAAAGGCGATTTGCAAAAATTGCTCAAAAAATTCTGATTATGGAATATTTTTATACGGCGCGATTTTTGCGTTCGCTTAAAAAACAGGAAGAAGGGGTGCAAAAAGATGTTGTTTCGGCGGTAAAATTGTTTGAAAAAGGGACGAATGATAAAACGCTAAGCTTTCACAAATTGCACGGAAAGTTCTCCCGATATTACGCCTTTTCCGCTAATTTTACACACAGAATAATCGTCAAAAAAGAAAAAGGACACATGTATTATTTGGATGTCGGAACGCACGATGTTTATAAATAGTTTTTGATACCCCCGACAAAAAACGACCCGGGCGGGTCGTTTTTGCATTATGAATTTTTTTAAGAATTATCCGGATTCAGATCAAACGTCAAATAATGCCCCTCCCCTTCGCGATAATTTCTTGCGACTGTTGCATTTTTCCACCCCACCCCTCTGCATAAAGATTGCACTTTTGCCGCTTCAAGAGCGGTTACCTCGCCGCTACCTTCAATCTTGCCATCAGTAACGCCAACAAGCAAATCTTCTTGTATTTGCTTCATCGCCGATTGGACATTTTCGCTGTTTTCAGGAGCTTCATGTTTTTCAAATTCTTCCGGGGTCATTAATGTAACCAATTCCCCCTCTTTATTTTTCGGCTCGTTTTCGTTCATATAATTTTTTATTAATTATTAAAAATACGCTGATAATACTTCTATTCTACCCCCCCCATTTTTCTTGTCAAACAAGCATCGGTTTTGATGCCTGTTTTTTTATTGTTTTATTTTTCTTCAATCAATTCATTCCCAATCCATGTAATTTTTTCTTTGAGCCATGAAAGTATTTCCGCATCACCGCCGTGATACTGTTTTTCCGTCTTGTGGTTTTTAATATTGCTCATCATGCATGACGGAGCAACCTCTGTTTTTCCCGCCGTTTCCCATTTCAGTTCTTCTCCGGAATCATCGGATAACAGGACTTCGCAGTTAAATCCGTTCGCGCCGAAAGAATAGGAGAGTTTCTTGTGGTTGGGAATTATCTCAACTTCGCAAACGGGTATTTCTTCTCCGGCTCGGCGAAGTATTTCCATTGCCATTTTTCCTTCCTCCAAACTCAAAAAATTTTCCAAAGAAACGGATTCCGGTAATTTTTTTTCAATTATTTCCGCATGTTTTTGAAGAATATCCTTCCACTTTTCCGGATAATTTGTTTCCGTTTTTTCAATTTTTGGCTCGTTTTCGCTCATATTGTTTTTTCATTATGTTTAGTAATCTTTAGCTCCATTTTACCCCGCATGCATGACGATTGTCAAAAAAAATACGAATCAAGATACCAATATACGAATAATACGAATAATACGAATGATACGAATAAATACGAATACGGACGACAACAAATAAAAAAACGAGCATCCATCGGTTTGATGTTCGTTTTTGTCTGCGAATTTTTGTTTATTCTTGCGGCAAAGTTTTTTTGATTCCGGCAATTTCTTCTCGTATCCAGTCTGCCAATTCCGCATCGGGGCAGGGATAATTCCTTGTTGCAAATCCGTCTCCGTTGTCGCAGGAACGCAAATCCCGGAACATTTCTTCTTCCGCGCAGTGTTCCATTTCCGCCCATTCATTTCCTTGGTTGAGATTGCGCGTCTCCGAATAAAGGCCGTCTTTGTTGATTCCGTATTTTGTCTGGCAATTTGCGCCCGATTCCGTCATGGCCAAACCCACATGCTTTCCCGTTTTTTTCAATGTCTCAAGCGCGCTCTTTCCTTCTTCGGAAAGCAAGAAACTCTGGAGATCGGCCGCTTCCTGCGATTTTTCTTTTTTCTTGTTCAGCCCGTGGTTTTCAAACAATTCTTTCACGAGAGACAAAGTGCTCTTATCGTTACCGCCTTCCAAAATATCTTTATTGATTTTTAATTCCATGGTTTTTCATTGTTAGTGAAGCAATAATGCTTTCATTGTATCTTTTTGGGCTGTGGTTTGTCAAAAAAACGAACATCATTTTGATGTCCGTTTTTTATTTTTAATCGTCAAATTTTTTGAGCTCTATCGCAAAAGCCTCATCAGCAAGCCGTCTAACTCGTAATGACTTTTCGGCTTCTTGAAGTAACTCATCTTGTTTTTCGGAACGAAAAGCTCTAACAATATCGTAAGGCTCCTTTTTGTATTCTGCCAACTTGTGAAGCATTTGTGATAAACCGTCAGACAATCCTTCTTCGTATTCTTCAAATATTTCAGGATTCTTCGGAAACTCATTTTTTATTCTTTCTATTAATTCTCTCGGATACTCAACGGTTTTTATTTTCGGTTCGTTTTCGTTCATATAATTTTTATTAAAAAATTAATCTTATAATACTACCTACAGTTTACCCCCCCCCACAGAAATTGCAAGTTGTGCATATTTATTCAAAATGTTATAAAAGCAACAGATAGTTATTTGTAAAATCCGTCTTTCCTCCCGCAGGAGGACCCTCCAACGGGAGGGCGCAATTGCGGAGTTACGGCGCGGTAAGAGAGGAAAAAATGAGACAGTATCTCAAGTTGTTGAAGCATATACAAAGGAAAGGTTTTCTTGCCGGAAACAGAACCGGCACCGACGCGAAAAGCGTGTTTGGGTATCAGATGCGGTTTAATCTTGCCCGGGGTTTTCCTTTGATGACCACTAAAAAGCTCCATATGAAAAGCATTATTCATGAACTTTTGTGGTTTCTGAAAGGAGACACGAACATACGCTATCTCAACGACAACGGCATCCGAATTTGGGA
Source organism: Minisyncoccota bacterium (assembly GCA_041666665.1). Taxonomy (GTDB): domain Bacteria; phylum Patescibacteriota; class Minisyncoccia; order Phycocordibacterales; family CAIJYI01; genus CAIJYI01. Next base: position 2,336 of record JBAYGK010000097.1, on the reverse strand, counting down.
TGAATGGGCGGATGAGAACGGCGACTTGGGTCCGGTGTACGGGCGTCAGTGGCGTTCATGGCCGACGCCTGACGGGAAAACCGTTGATCAGATCGCATCGCTCATTGAACAAATAAAAAGGAAGCCGAATTCGCGGCGGCATATCGTGTGCGCGTGGAATGTCGGCGATTTGCCGGATGAAGGCGTTTCTCCGCAAGAAAATGTAAAAAACGGAAAAATGGCGCTCGCGCCTTGTCACTGCATTTTTCAGTTCCATGTCGCGAACGGAAAATTATCATGCCTGCTTTTTCAGCGCAGTTGCGACACGTTTCTCGGCGTACCGTTCAATGTCGCTAGTTATGCGCTTCTCACAATGATGGTGGCGCATGTATGCGGACTTCGGCCCGGAGAATTTGTCTGGACGGGAGGAAACGTGCATCTGTATGCGAATCACGCGGCGCAGGTAAAAACACAACTTAGCCGGAAACCGCGCAAGCTTCCAAAGATGAATATCGTCCGCACGGTGGATTCAATTTTTGATTTCAGATATGAAGATTTTGAACTCATCGGCTACGACCCGCATCCCCACATTAAAGCTCCCATTTCGGTATAAAAATATGAACCAAACAATCTCGCTTATCGTTGCGGTCGGAAAGGGCGGAGTTATCGGAAACAAAGGAAAAATTCCATGGCATCTTCCCGCCGATTTCGCGTATTTCAAGAAAATAACATTCGGACGGCCGATAATCATGGGCGATAAAACTCACGATTCCATCGGACGCATTTTGCCGGGACGGAAAAATATCGTGCTTTCGCTTGATAAGGAGTATCAGCCGAAAGCGGGCGCATTTGCCGCGCACTCAATTGAAGAAGCGTTGGAACTTGCCGGCGACGGGGAAGCGTTCATCGTCGGCGGCGGACAAATATACAAAATATTTTTCCCCAAAGCCGACCGTGTTTATCTCACGCTCGTTTCCGGAAAATTTGAAGGAGACGCATTTTTCCCGGAAATCAAAAAAAGCGAATGGAAAGAAATTTCCAAAAAAAGGAAAAGAAAAGACAAAAAAAATTCCCACGCAATGACGTGGAAAGTGTATGAGAGAGTAAAAAAATAAAGTTTAGTGAACATTACAAACGTTCCGGACGGGGTCATCCGCCATCCGCCATCCGGCGGAGGCGGACGCGTCCGGCGACGACAAACGGACGCCGAAAGGTGTCCGTTTTTTGTTTGCAGTGAGCATGATAATCAAACCGTCGTTCGTCGTCGCATTCGTATCCATTTGTATATTCGTACACATTCGTATATTGGTATCTCCATTTGGCGTTTTATTTGAATTTTGTTACAATACGAGTATGGATAATGAAAACAGAGGAAAATTTATCGTGATAGAAGGGGGCGACGGTTCCGGCAAGGATGCGCAGGTCGCTTCCGCTATTAAGGAACTCCACGGAGAAAATATCGTTTTTACGCGGGAGCCGGGAGGTACGCGCGTGGGGAATGAGATTCGAAAACTGCTTCTCAATGAAAAATCGTTTGATATGAAAGCAAAGGCCGAGCTCCTTCTTTTTTATGCGAGCCGCGCTCAGCACGTGGAAGAAGTAATCGCGCCGGCGCTTTCCGCGGGGCAGAACGTCATTTCAAATCGCTTTTCGCTTTCCACCATCGCGTATCAAATATACGGACGAAAACAGCCGGAATATCTCAGCCTCTGCGAAACTCTTGATAAAGCGATTGTGGGGGATTGCAAGCCGGACTTCACCGTTTTTTTGGATATTGATCCGAAACACGCGATGGAAAAAATCCGCGGACGCGTTGATGAAAACAATCGTTTTGACGACGAAGATATTGAATTTTACGAACGCGTAAGGGAAGGGTATTTGGCTCATTTGAAAAAAATCCCCCATAAGATTATTAATGTTGAACGGCCGTTTGAGGAAGTGCAAAAGGAAGTTTTAACGACCATCAGGGAGTTTTTAGGACAAGCGGGAGGATAAACGCACAAAAATTTCTAATTTCTAATTTCCAATTTCTAAACGAGCGAGAGAAATGGAAGTCGCAACTTACATTTCCGAGCGAGTGCAAGAAATATAAGAGTGAAACTGCTTTTATTTCTAAACGAGCGAGAGAAATGGAAGTCGCAACTTACATTTCCGAGCGAGTGCAAGAAATATAAGAGTGAAACTGCTTTTATTTCCAATGAACAACGACAGGGTTTGGACTTTTGATATTAGACATTTTATCGTTAAGGAATTTCAAAAACAGTCAACCTTGCAGGCTTAAGACGATATCGGCGAAGCCGATATCGTCTTTTTGTTTGTTTTTACTGAAACTCAGTCTGATTTTCCCTGTTTTTTGG
>JBAYGK010000096.1:0-5983 GCA_041666665.1 Minisyncoccota bacterium | reverse complement strand
TTTCGACGATACGGTACTTTTTTGAAAAAATGGCAAAAGAGATCATTCTTGCCGTTGAGGGAGAATTTATGGGAGTTTTAAGCGTTCAAAATGAGGTATGAAAAAGTGCAGGCACTTCAGCAATCTTCGTTGCAAATATTGTTTTTCCCAGCACAAAGAACAAAGCGCGAAAACAATAATGCCTGACGCTTTGGTTGAAAAATTAATCCGCGAATACACGGAAACATTTGACGGCAAACTTCTCTTCATCTGGTTTGGAGGGGAGCCGCTGCTTGCGGGACTGCCGTTTTTTGAAAAAATTGTACAATGGCAACGCCGGTACGGCGAAGGGCGAATGATTTCCAACGGCATTCAAACCAACGGAACCCTGATCAACGACGAGTGGGCGGATTTTTTCACCGCAAACGATTTCGGCGTTGGAGTAAGTATTGACGGCGCGGAAGCCAGCCATAACGCTTTTCGTTATACCGCATCCGGCAAAGGATCGCATGAACGGACTGTCAGCGGAATCAAGTGTCTGATGAGGCACGGCATCACGCCGGGCATCATTCAGGTGCTTACAAAAAACAGCTTGAAAAATGTTCGGGAAGATTTTATCTTTTTCACGGAAGAACTCGGACTGAAAAGAATGGGAACAAATCCGTATATCTGCGACGGCATTAATATCGCAATGGAGGACCAAGAAATTACCGACGAAGAATTAACCGCTTATTTTAAAAATCTTATAGACCTCTGGGTTGAAAAAGATGATCCGAATTTCAATGTCAGGGATATTGAAAACATGGCCGCCGGAATTTTGGGAAGAAGCACGGGCGGATGCACCTATTCGGGCACCTGCACCGCATATTTCTCGGTGAATGTTGACGGACTGGTATATCCTTGCAACCGTCTGGTGATGCCGGAGAATGTTTTTGGAGACTTGAAAACGCAACACTTGTCGGAAATTCTCAGCGGTGAAAAAAGGATGTCTTTCGCCTGCAGGGCAACCACGTTTCCGGAAGAGTGCAATCGTTGCAGTTTGAAACAAGCCTGCAGTAACGGTTGCATAGGACAAAGAGAAGGAGGATACTCCGGTCGCTTTGTGTATTGCGAAAGCAGAAAAAATTTGTTTCGCTATTTGAAACAGCTAATGGAAGGGGGTGATGAAAATGAAAAAGAAAATGAGTGAAAAATTGTTGGCCGCTGTCCAAAAACGCGCAATGGCGCGATCGCCGATGGGGGGACCGTTGGACGGAAAAAAACTTGTCTGGTGGGACGGCTATGATTGCATGTGGTCCGACCACGGCAACTGCTCCGGCACCGAACCGAAATGGAAAGAATAAAAAAACGTAAAAACTTGCAAGCGGGGGGGGCGGATTTCATCCGCCCCCCTTTTTTTTTCTCATATTTCTATTTGCCCCTCTATCAAAAATCGCCGGAAATCGTCGGGCATTTTTATTTGTCGCGCAAAAACCGAGTTGGAAATGAATATGGGAAAAGGGGGATAACAAGTTCGCGGGCGTTTCGCATTCACGGTATACTGAAAGAAGGTTATTAACGTATAAATTTAATAAAATTATTGCATGAATAAAAATTTTTATATTGCCATCGCCGTTTTGTTTGCGTTTGTTTTTGTCGGAAATACAAACGTGTTTGCGAAAGAACAGGGCGGTGAAAAAATGAGCGAACAGCACAGAAGCGATGTTGCAAAGGTTGTTCAAGGACTTGAGAAAGTTGCCGGTAAAGACGCCGGCATCGGCGAAGAGGTAAAAGCGGTGGCGCAGGAAGAAAAAGATGGGGTCGCCGACGTTGTGGAAAAAATGGAAAAGGTGGAAAACCGAGGAGGTTTCAAATCCTTCTTCATCGGTTCCGATTATAAAAACTTGGGAGCCCTGAGAAGCGAACTCGTCACGACGCAAAATCACATTGACCGATTGATGAAATCCGCGGAAAGAGCGTCAAGCACGGAAATAAAAGCGGAACTCCAGACTCAGATTGACGAACTCAAAGGAATACAAACAAAAGCGGAGGAGTTTATTAAAGGACAAGAAGGAAAATTCAGTTTGTTCGGTTGGCTGGTGAAAATGTTTCAATAAACATTCGCGCGAAACTATCAAAAAACAATCCGCCATTACGGCGGGTTGTTTTTATTTTTCCGCATTGTTCCATGTCAGACGAATGAAGGACGTTAGAGCCTTTGGCCATATTGTTGACAAAAAATCAAGAATGGTGTATATAAAACACAGTACTGTTAACGGAGAAGTAGCGAATTCTTCGTTGTCCTTTATAGGAGAGAAAAATGATTGACCTTGAAAAAAGAGAATCTGAAATTAGAACTATTTATCAATCCTTTCCACAGATGGAAAAGATTATACCTCTCAGCCGTTATCTGACAGGCGGGCAACCTATCCAATTGGAAACAGCCACAAAGAGCATGTTAATGAAACATGGTCACGAAGATGGAACTGTTGGGCCCGCGTGGGATGGTTGGTGGATATATGATGAAAAGTATAGCGAAACCAATTTTTATGTTTTGACTGATACTGAAGTATTGAAGGCCGGGGTGGGGAAGAATCCGATACCGTTTTCGATTTTTCGCCCGAAATCTTGGAAAAAGGAAGTATACACGAATGATATGGTGGCGGATACGATTGAGCGCTCTAAACAAGAAGCAAGATTTATCGTTGAACTTTCTCATGTTAAATTTACCGAATATGACGTGGAAGGATCTTCATCGTTTAGCCGGTATGGACTAACGCTCCACACGCTTCCGGAGAATAAAAAAACATGGCTTGAATTCGTGAACGAAGCAAGAGAATGGTATTCTCAAAAAATAAAAAGGGAAGACCAAGAAGCTTTTGATAAAATTAACGACCTAAAAGCAACGGCAAATATGCCAAAGTAAAATAGCAAAACAACTCCGTGTTAAAAACACGGAGTTTTTTATTCTTCCGTATGATTCTGCCCGCTTCTCTATCAGGGGAGACGAATGAATGGCGTTATTTATCCCGAGCTTGCCGAAGGAGAACCTCTTTGCGAGAATGCGAGAATGTCCGGTATTTGCAAGCGATGGCGGAGTTTGTGAAAACATTGAATACGAAGGGCGTCTAGGGGAGATTGCGAGAAGAAGTTAGAACCTCGAAAAAAATTGACTTATTTTTTTTGTATGCTAGTATTTTTTTAGGTTAAAATGTCAAAAAAGGAGGTCAAAATAGCCAGCTCTTTTGAAAAATGCATCTTATTTATTTTCGGGCTTTTTCTTGCCGTGGCGATAGGTTGGCTCGGATATACGGCAATAAATGAAATTGCCGTGAAAGAGGTTTCTGCGGAAATACGAGTTGTTCACCACAAACAATTTTCTCCGGCAACGTATACTCAAATATGCCAAGGTGATCCGATGATTTGCACGCCCATCTTTATACCTGAAACATACTCGCTTTGTTTTGAGTTTGAACCAAGCGTTGTCGCCTGCGGTGAAGTCGGGCTTTATAGGTACGTTAATTCGGAAGCGGGTCAGAAGTTTTTTGTAAGTTACGGTCACGGAAGAATTGACGGAAGATATATCGTGAGATCAATCAAGCCGCTCTCTCAGTAGAACAATTTCGGCGCACGACCTTTTTTGGTACGGCGTCTTTTTTTTGCAAAAAATGCCACACGAATGAGGCATTTTTTATTCTTTCATACCATTCTGCCTATCCAATAAAACCCGTTTTTTCTAATTGTGGTTTTTCTATTTCTATTTTAAATATTTTTTGTCAAATAGCGTAAAGCCGCCGAGGTTATTCCTTGTCGGCAACTTTGCAAAAAGGTAAAATATGGTATATATTTCATCTGCTGGCACCGATAGTGAAATTATGAAAAACGGTGATAAATTCTTTAAAGTATATGCCAATCTTCCGCTCAACCTGCGCGAGGAGATTGTTTTGGTGTTGCCCGATGTCGGACCGATTACATGGAATGTTGCGTATTTGGAAATATCGGGGGGAACGCTCGTCGGTGAAAAAATTTTGGAAAAACTTTTTGAACTTCAAATTATCTGATTTTATGGAAGAATACAATAAAGAAATAATTGATCTCGTGGTTGCGCGATTACAGACATTGCCGGAAGGTGTCGGTGTTTCCATTGGTTCGGAAGGGGATTATTCAAAACAAGAACTTATTTCTCATGTGGAACACCGCGATGCGGTCGGCAAAAAAATAATAGATGCCGAGATGGGATTTTTGCGAGCGCTTAAGGAAGGAAATTTTTATGGCGACCTTATTGGCAACCTTGCCTAAACACGATCAAACCACACGTTGTATTTCCGCGTGGGCAAAGAAAGCGCTTGATGAAGCCCGGAAGAAAGGTTTTACCGTTTTTGAGCTTGCCGATAAACGCGCTTGCAGACGAGAGTTTGAAAGCATGGTAAAAAAGCACAAACCGGCATTTGTATTTTTGAACGGGCACGGAAATGCCGTCGCTGTTGGAGGAAATGAAAATAAAGTATTGGTGCAGGCGGGAGAGAACGAAAATATTTTGAAAGACACGGTTACTTATGCCCTCTCATGCCAATCGGCAAAAGTTCTTGGGGAAGAAAGCGTGAAAGCCGGCGCTCGGGCATATATCGGGTACAAAGAAGATTTTATTTTTCTTTTTGACGAAGAAAAAAGAACGCGTCCGGAAGACGACAAACTTGCCGGTCTTTTTCTTGAACCGTCAAATCAGATTGCCGTTTCCCTGATAAAAGGGCGCACCGCACACGATTCGCATCTTAATGGAAAAAAATATTTTGCGCGGAACATGCAAAAAATGCTAACGAGCCAAACATCAAAAGCGGACACGACGACTTTGAGGTATTTATACTGGAATATGAGCAATTTGGCGTGTCATGGCGATGGAAATGCGACAGTTTAAAGTTTTTCCTTATGATACATTAAAAAATACCGGTTTACGAACCGGCATTTTTTGAAAAAAATCAGTTGTTTGACACTGAACAAATATTATAGTATTCTCAATTTCAGAGTCGGTTTTGAACCTTACATCCCAAGGAGAAGATTTTATGACAATAGGAAAATATGAAGTAAAAAAAGTTTGTCCGTATAAATGGCAAGAACCTATAGAGGAAGCGAGGGCGAATCGTATTCGAATATTCCGCGAACAAGTCGAAGCTGAAGTATCTTTGATAAAAAACACTATCGATGCGGAAATATTAAAACAATATCCGCACTCAGATACGGTTAACCTTGTTCTTGAAAACGTAACTTCTTTTGCTTTAGAAAGAATAAAAAGAGACTACGAATACGCTTGTTGGGAATTTATCGTCGTAAAAACTACGGAAACCCCTGAACAAGTTTTAATACGGAACATTACACTACGATAAACAAAAGGGCTCACATCTGTGGGTCCTTTTTTTTATTCTTCCATATAATTCTACCTGCTTCTATATCAGTGGACATACTATCCGAAAGTTGGAACCGGTTTGTGAGAATGGGGACAGTCACCATTGATTGATACTTTGCGTGTTGTAATAATTTTTGACGGACGACGGACGGGAAATTGTGTGCTTCGCACGCTGTCACGGCGGGGGGAATCGGTCACAAATATTTTTTGAGTTGCGACTCAAAAAATTTCGCGACCCCGTCTCGCCTGCCCTTGCGAGGGCATGGCTCCGACTTTCAATTCCCCACGAAACTGAAGCAGTTCAGTTTCTCCATCTCCACCTAAAATTTACAAACAAAAACACCGGCTTGCGAGCCGATGTTTTTGTGTAAATTTTGGTGGAGATGGGGGGGGAATCGGTCACAGATAAATTTTTGTTGCGGCAAAAATTTTCCGCGACCCCGTCTCGCTTGTCCTGCGGGACATGGCTCCGACTTTCGATTCCCCACGGAAGACAAGCAGTTAGACTTGTCCCACAATAAGAAATATGGTAACATAGAGGTATTACTCCTCTATGTTTTTTCATAACATGAACATCGATAAAATTTTAAACAACAACCGTTCAATTCGCGCCGTCTTGGGAGT
>JBAYGK010000095.1:0-6048 GCA_041666665.1 Minisyncoccota bacterium | reverse complement strand
GGTGGAAGTTTGTATTTTGAACCGTCCGTCCTGAGGGAGGCGTTTTTCGTCCAATTTCAAGTTTGCGAGGACTTTGATGCGCGCGGTAATGCCGGATGCCGTATTTTTCGGCAGGATCATGGCGTCATGCAAAATACCGTCAATGCGATAGCGCACCAAGACCTGATTCTCCATGGGTTCTATGTGAATATCGGACGCGCCCTGAATTATGGCGTGATTGAGCAACGTATCCACGATGCGGACGACCGGCAAATCCTGCGCGAGTTTTTTCAAGTCCGCTTCGGTTTTCTCTTCGCCCGCTCCCTCTTCCAAAATCGCGCGAATCTCTCCCGACTCCTTCTGAATGATGTCTCCGAATTCCGCCTTGAGGCTTTTTTGATATTGAAGCAAGGCGCTTTTCATGGACTCCGTATCGGTAAGACGCGGCAATATTTTCAGTCCGACTTTTTTCTTGACGAAGTTGATCGCTTCCAAGTCGTCCGTGTCCAACATCGCGACCTCAAGCGATTTGGAATCCTTTTTAAAAGCGACAATATTATGATTTCTCGCGATAGGTTCGGGAATAAGAGAAAGAATCGCCGGATCAATCTTTTCGGTTTTCAAATTAATGAAGGGAACGCCCATAATGTAGCCTTTCATTTGGCGGAGGTCGTCCATCGTAAGTTTCCCGTCGCGGACGAGCATTTCATCAAAGGTCGCATCGGTTCCCTTCGTCTTTTTTTCGGCGTTCTCAATGTCTTTCGGAGAGACAAGGTTGGTATCAAGAATAAACTTTTTTAGTTGTTCGCTTTTTACATGCATAGATACTATATATTATACACCAAAACTTTAAAATCCATGCAAAATAAACGTGGATAATTCAAAAGCGTTTTTATTATTTTTTTCTTTTTCCCTTGCGAAAAAAAATCTCGTTGATATACTGGAAAAATGAGTTGTTTCAAAAATAAAGGATTTACTTTAATTGAACTCTTGGTGGTTATCGCCATCATCTCTCTTTTGTCTTCGGTGGTTATGGCATCCGTTGCAAGTTCTCGCATGAAGGCGCGCGATGCAAAACGCGTTGAGGACTTACGACAAATACGAAACGCGCTGGAGCTTTATCTTGATGATCACGGATATTACCCGCCGTCAGGGGCATCGCCATGCGACTGGGATTGCAATGGATACAGGTACAGTTACAACGCCTCATGGAATGCATTAGCCGCCGACCTTGCGCCGTATCTGGCGACATTGCCAAAAGACCCGATTAACTCGGCGTGCGCGCCATGGGGTGCCAACTGTTATTCGTATACATATGGCAATGTCGGTCGCACGACACATAAGGCGCAGTATGATTTAACCGCCCATCTTGAAGATCCGGGCAATCCTGCGAGATGTGCCGTAAAGGGGTGGAGATTTATGTGGAATAATGGTACGGCATGGTGCGGCATATATTCCGGTCAGATTTATGAGGCGTCCACCTATTAACTTCAAAGCAATTTACATCAATAAAGAAAATTCGCGCTTGGCGTGATGTTTGCGCCTGCTTTTGCATCCGACGGAAAATTTCCGTATAATTGGAACATTATGAAACAATTCCTCGGTTATTTTCGCCGTCTTTCTCGCGATGCCCGCTTTTTCCTTGCGGCCTCCCTTTTTATTACCGCAACGGTTATTTTCGTTTATGCGGCGGCGCAGGAAATTTTGCGAAGCGGAGCGAACGATCCGCAAATACAGATGGCAAAAGACGCTTCCTTCCTTCTTAAAAACAGCACCCCCATGGGTCCGATTATTCCCGACACGGCGGTGGAAATATCGCAAAGTTTGGCGCCGTTTCTTCAAATATATGACAACAAGGGCGGACTTCTTGATTCCAATGTTTTGCTTCGCGGAAAAAACATCGCCATTCCCAAGGGCGCTTTGGAATACGCGAAAGAACGCGGCGAAAATCGCCTGACGTGGACGCCGGAAAGAGGCGTGCGGATCGCCGCCGTTATCTTCCATTACGGAGGAAAAAATCCGGGATTCGTTGTTGCGGGGCGTTCTCTCGGTGAAACGGAAAACAGAATCGGACGGCTCGGCGCGCTGTGCGTATTTGCGTGGGCGGCAATGATGTGTCTGCTTGGCGCGTTTTATTATTTTCTTGCAAAAGATGCGGAATAATTTTATTTATGCTACCGTGTGAGAGGAGGCAATCCCGATGAAAAAAGAAATAAGAAACGATATCTTAACGCAAACGGAAAAGCTGACGGGAATTCCCATTTGGGAAATAATGAACGCGGCACGGCTGGCGAACGGTCTTTCTTATCGCGATTTTGATAACATGTACTTTTTTTATTATCAACAAAACAAGATCGCGAAAGAATTGAAAAAATTCGCTTTGTTCTTAAACAACGAGTGGAAAGAAGAAAATGAGTCATAGCAAATCGCCCCTCTATTCAATAGCGGGGCGATTTTATGCCGTACCCCCCCTTTTTTTTGTCCCTTGACAAGACGGTTTATCTGAGTATTATATATTCATACCTTGAGCTCGTCCCGTACGGGCTCATTTTTACAAATATTAAATAAATAAGAAAATAGAAAAATAAGAAAATAGAAAAATTTCGTCGTCGTTAATCTTTCTATTTTACTATTTATATATTTTTCTATAAAAAATAGTATGTTATTTGATCTCAAAACAATGCGCTCGGCGCTTGAGCAGATGGAAGAAGAAAAAGGCATTTCAAAAGAAAAGATAATGGAAGCGATAGAAATGTCTCTCGCGGCGGCTTATAAAAAAGAATACGGAAAAAAAGGGCAAATTGTCCGCGCTAAATTTGATATGGATACCGGCGCAACCGAATTTTCGCAAGTAAAAATCGTTGTGGACGAATCCATCGTAAAAATGCCGCCGCCCGTGGACGAAAACGGCGAACCCATTGAAGAAGAAAAAGATCCGAACGATCTCCGCACCCGTTTCAACAGCGAGCACCACATTCTTCTTGAAGATGCGAAAAAAATAAAACGCGACGCCGCGGTTGAAGACGAAATCGTCTTCCCTCTTGAAGCCAAAGAAGATTTCGGACGCATTGCCGCGCAAACCGCCAAGCAGGTGATTATTCAAAAAATCCGCGAGGCGGAGAAAAGCACCACTATGGACGAATTCGGAAAGAAAGAGGGCGAAATAGTCAGCGGAACCGTTCAAAGAATTGAAAAAGGAAACATCTTCGTGGATCTGGGAAAAACAACGGCAATCCTTCCCTACGAAGAACAGATTACCCGTGAAAGATATCGCCAAGGAGAACGCATAAAAGCGTTTCTGTATCGCGTTGAAGATACGCCGAGAGGAATCAATCTTCGGCTTTCCCGCACACACCCGAAACTCATTGAAGAGTTTTTCAAAATAGAAACGCCTGAAGTTCAAAGCGGAGTCGTGGAAATCAAAAACATCGCCCGAGAACCGGGTTCCCGTTCAAAAATTGCCGTTTACTCAAACGATGAACACATTGATCCGATCGGATCGTGCGTCGGACAAAGGGGCGTGCGCGTCGCCACCGTCATGAGCGAACTCGGCGGAGAAAAAATTGACATAATAGAGTGGTCGGAAGACGCCAAGAAATTTATCGCCGACTCCCTCTCTCCCGCCAAAATACTTTCCGTTGAACTCCGACCGGAAGAAAAAAGAGCGTCGGTCGTCGTCAACGAAGACCAACTTTCTCTCGCCATCGGCAAAGGAGGGCAAAATGCCCGTCTCGCCGCAAAACTCACCGGCTGGAAAATAGATATTCATTCGTCAAAGGAAATTCCGGCTCCGGAAGAAAATCCGGAGGAAACGCCGATTGAAGAAAAAGAACCCGATACCGTTGAAGATTCCGGCGCGGCGAAAGAAGAAATCAAAGAGGAAACGAAGGAAAAGAAACCGAGAAAAACAGCCAAAAAGAAAAAAGAAGAAACCGTTGAAGAAACGGAAATCGCAAAGGAAGAAACTCCGACAGAAGAATAAAAATTATAAAAAATAATCCCGCGACGGGTAGTTGCGGGATTATTTTTTTTGCGTTTTTCCATTTTACGATTTGAATTGAAAACGGACGTGATAAAAGGATGTGTTCTAATTATGCATTGCTGTTGCCCGCCGGGGGTTGTACCCCCGGCGGAATGTTTGAACTAAACAACGAAGCCACGTATAAAAAACAAAGTTTATTTTGCTGTTCAAATGTTTCGGACGGGAGTGCAACTCCCGTCCGGCGAAGTGAGGAGATACCTATCGGCATCTTCAATATAAAATGATCCCGCATTCGCGGGATCATTTCTTAAAAATCATTCTATTTTTCCAAAAGATTCACGGTTAATTTTTACCAAGATACCCCCATCAATTTGGGTAATAATAAATCCTTTTCTTCCAAACAATTTTACTATTTTGTCGGGTAGGTAACAAAGAAACCAAAAAATCACGGTAATGAGTACGGCGATAAAATGCGCTACGCTATTTTCCGTTTCCCATACAACTTTTCCTTTCCACTTGAAAGATGTCATTTTCTTCCCCCTTTTTCAATTTTGTTTATCCGTGAAGTATGATATCACAAATAAATTTTCTTGTCAAATTCCCTTTTGATTTTTATTGGAAATTAGAAATTTTTTAATACATAAAAATTTAAGAAAAAAATATAATAAATTCGCGAAATTAACGTGATTTTGTTATTATTACGAGATGACCCCCGAATCTCGCATTGATGAAACATTCCGCCTCACTCCCGCGCAAAAATCCGCGCTCGCACGGCTCAATTTGCATACCATTCTTGAGCTTCTCTACTATTTCCCTACCCGTTACAGCAGTATTTCGGAAATCAAGAATATTTCGGAGCTTGTCGTCGGTGAAAAAGCGATTATCTACGGGAAAATCTCAAATCTGAAAACCGCCAAAGGTTTCAAATCAAAAATGACCTATGCGGAAGCGACAATTGAAGACCGAACCGGAAAAATCAAAGCCGTGTGGTTCCGGCAACCCTACATCGCAAAAATGTTCGGCGAAGGCGACCTCGTGAAGCTTTCCGGCACGGTTACAGACCGAAAGGGCGCGAAATATCTCAACAATCCGGAAATAGAACGGACGAAATATCTCCCGATAGACGCGGGCAATTCTCTTTTTAAAAACACCGACCAACTCGGCGCGGTTTCGTATCCCGTGTATCCCGAAACGCAAGGCATCACAAGCCGCTGGATTTACCACGTCATTGATAAAATCATAAAAAGCGGACTGGTTGAAAAACTCACCGACCCGATTCCGACGGAAATTCTTGAAAAATATCATCTTCCGACGCTCAAAACCGCGCTCGTCTGGGTACACATGCCGAAAGAAGAATCTCACGGACTTGCCGCACGGAAGCGTTTCGCTTTTGAGGAAATTTTCTTCATTCAATTGCTCCGGCAAAAAGCGAAAAAAGAGTACGAGAAAAACAAATCATTTTTCGTGGATTGCAAAAAAGAAAGCGTTGACGATTTCATTTCCCGTTTCCCTTTCCTTCCGACCGGCGCGCAGTCAAACGCGATAGAAAGCATTTACCAAGACCTTCGTTCCGAAAAACCGATGCTCCGCTTGCTGGAAGGAGATGTCGGTTCGGGAAAAACATTCGTCGCCGCCGCGATTGCCTATGCGCTCACGCAAGAGCATACGCAAGGCGAATTTACCAAACTGCAAACCGCCTACATGGCGCCGACCGAAATTCTCGCGACCCAGCTTTTTGAGAATTTCATCAAATATTTTTCTCATCTTCCCGTTACCATCGGGCTCGTGACCGGTTCCGGTTGCAAGAAATTTCCTTCAAAAGTAGACCCGAGCGGTTGGACAACCATTTCCAAAACACAGCTTATGAAATGGGTGGCAAACGGCGAAGTGGACATTCTCGTCGGTACGCACGCCATCATTCAAAAAACCGTGGCATTTAAAAACCTCGCGCTCGCCATCATTGACGAACAGCATCGCTTCGGCACGGCGCAAAGAATGAAGCTCGTGCACAAAGGCCAGCCCGTCCCCCATTTCCTCTCCATGACGGCAACGCCGATTCCGCGCACGCTCGCGCTCACGATTTACGG
>JBAYGK010000094.1:0-6055 GCA_041666665.1 Minisyncoccota bacterium | reverse complement strand
GTAACGCGGGCGACGATTTTTTCAATGTATTCCGCCGTGGTCTGACCGGGGCGAACACCCGGAATGAATGCCCCGTTTTTCTGAAGATTCGTGGCGACCGACTCGGGCTCAAAGGTTATTGCCGTGTAGAAGAACGTAAAAACAAAAACGAGAATGAAATATGTTATTGAGTAGAGCCACGGATTTTGAACAAACCACAACAGATTTTTTCCTGTGGAAAGCAGTATCGGCTGTTTTGTCAGCGCAAAAAGGCTCGCGAGCACCTGAGGAAATACCAACATGGACAGAGCGAAGATTATCGGTATAACGCCCGCCTGATTGATACGGATGGGCAGATAGGTGGAAACTCCGCCGTATTGTCTGTTTCCTCTGACCTGTTTCGCATAAGTAATGGGAATGGGACGCTCGGCTTCCGTTGCATAGACCACTCCCGTAACAACGACAATCGCAACCGCCAAGAAAGCGATAGCGGTGGGAATGATTGAAGGATCAATAAAAGGAAAATATGATGTTCCGTATGTCGCAAAAAACTGTCCAATCTGCGAGGGGAGAGAAACGACGATACCGGCAAAGATGAGAAGAGACGTTCCGTTGCCGACTCCGAATTCCGTCATAAGTTCGCCGATCCACGTCAGAAGCATTGCGCCGCCGATAATGACCATAATGTTCGTCGTCATTTGGAAGAACGAAAGAGGCGCGATTATTTGCTGTTTTTCAAGAAGCGTCAAAAGGGCGAAACCTTGAAGGGCGGCCAGGGGGACGGTAAGAATGCGCCCGTATTGCGTGAACCTTTTTCGTCCGATCTCTCCTTCTTCATGATACATCGCTTTCAGTTTCGGCGACATGACGGTCAGAAGTTGCATGATAATGGAACCGGTGATGTAGGGTCCGAGTCCGAGCATGACAATGGAAAGTTTCTCAAGACCGCCTCCCGAAAACATGTTCAGAAATCCCAAAAATTGAAAGTCTGTGAGAAGCGTTCGCAGTTTCTCCGCCTGAATTCCGGGAACGGGAATCGCGGACAGAAAACGGAAAAGCAGAAAACCGAAACCGACAAACAAAATGCGGTTTCGCAGTATTCTATCTTTAAAAACAAGTTCGGTTTTCTCTAAAAAGATATTGAACATAAAGAATGATTTGTAATGATATTATTTGCCCATGTTATCGAAACATTTGGAACCTCGCTTGAGAGGCTTAAAAATTTCTAATTCCTAATATCTAATTTCCAATGAAAATCCCAATGTCTAAAATGTGTCATTTCAACATTCAGGAATTAGGCATTTTATTGGATATTGGGTATTAGATATTGGAAATTTTTAAAAGTACTTTCGCTCAAAATTCCCGCGTAACGCGAGAATGTGAGGAAATATTATTTCTCAGATACTGAGCCGCCCGCTTTTTCTATCTTCGCTTTTGCGGAAGCTGATACTGCCGAGGTTCTGAATCCGGTCAATGCGAGTTTTTTGGTGAGTTCCCCCGTTCCGAGAATTTTAACAATCGGCATTTTTCCTTTTTGCGCCTTGATAACTTTTTTCTCCATCAAAGAGGCGAGCGTTACGGAAGCGCCCGATTCAAAGTTCTTTTCAAGAAGCCCCACATTCACGACTACCGGTCGGAGGTTCAAAGGAACGACCGATCGTGCGCGATTTTTTCCGTATCCTCTTTTTTTCGGCAATTTCTTGATGATGTCGCGAATTTCAGGGCGTATTCTGTGTCCCGCGCGAGCCTTTTGCCCTTTTGTGCCGCGCCCGGAAGTCTTTCCGTGCACGCCTCCGCGCCCGACACGCCTTCCTTCTTTATTGGGATGTTCCCTTTTAATGTTGTGGATTTGCATGATAACAATCTAAATTTTTATAACGGTACTTTTTCTATTCTTTGACTTCGGCAACTTCTTCCGCCTTTAATTCCGCAACGACTTTGGCGGCATCGCGAGGCGCTGAAAGACGGGAAAGGGCGAGTATCGTCGCTTTCGCATTATTGAGTTTATTTTTCGTTCCGGAACGAAGTTTTCCCGTGACATTGGTAATACCGGCGAGATCAAGCACTGAACGAACGGAACTTCCGGCAACCAGACCGCGTCCTTTTGCGGGCATAATGACAACGCGCGCGCTTGAATATTTGGCCGTCACTTCATGAGGAACGGATCCTTCTTTGGTGCGGCGAATCGTAACCATGTTTTTCTTTCCGGAAGTGACCGCTTTTTCAATGGCAAGTGCGGTATCGGAGGCTTTTCCTATTCCAACGCCGACTTTCCCTTTCTTGTCGCCGACAACGACGACAACGCTAAAACTGAAACGACGGCCTCCCGCAACAACGCGAGCAACGCGCCGGATATCTATAATTTTTTGCGAGAATTCCGAACTGAACTTCCCGTGGGGTCTTTTCCCTCCGGGACCGCCCGATCCGCGCGATCCGCCTCTGCCGGGAGCTCCTCCCGGACCGCCGGAAGATTTTCCGTCTCTTTGTCCGGGTCCCTTTGTCCAAGGTCCCGGGCGTTTTCCTCTTTGGCTATTTGCTGTTTTTTGTTCCATGGTATGTGTAAATTAAAAATCCAGTCCGCCCAATCTGGCGCCTTCCGCGACCGCTTTTACCCTGCCGGCATATAAGTATCCGCCGCGGTCAAAAACGACCTTTGAGATATTTTGCTCTTTCGCTTTTTTGGCGAGTTCCGTGCCGACCGTCTTTGAGCTTTCTATTTTTCCTTTTTTCTTCGCCCCCTTTTTTATTTCCATGTCCGATGAAGAAACAAGGGTCTTTCCGTTTTCATCATCAATTATCTGGGCGTAAATGAATTTATTGGAACGAAAAATGGAAAAGCGCGGGCGTTCCAAGGTACCCGATACTTTCGCCCGAACGCGGGCGTGTCTTCTTTCTCTTTTTTGTGATTTTATTGCCTTCATGTTTTTATGCGGTTTTCTTTCCTTCTTTTCTCTTTACGACCTCGTTTTCATAACGAATTCCTTTACCTTTGTAAGGTTCCGGCTTTTTCTTCGCCCGAATAAGCGCCGCAAAAGATCCGACTTCTTCTTTATTGATGCCGGATATCGTAATAACATTCTTTTCGGCGGTTACATTCAAGAAAGACGGTATGGCGATAGTAACGGGATGCGAAAAACCGAGATTAAGCACGAGATCTTTTCCTGAAATGGCGGATTTGAATCCGACGCCTTCAACGATCAGTTTTTTGACAAAAAGTTCGTTCACCCCGTGAACCATGTTTTTGATATGGGAAGCAACCGTGCCCCAAAGAGCATGTGCGAATATTGATTCCTCCACCAGCTGAACCTTAACCTCATCTCCTTCTATGACGATTTCCACGCCTTTTGCAAAGCTTCTTGAAAGCTCGCCAAGGGGGCCCTTCACTCGCAAAACGCCGTCTTTAAGGGAAACTTCCGTTTTTGCGGGGATTTTTATGGGATTTTTTCCGATTCTTGACATACATTTACCAAATCTTAAATAGTGCTTCTCCTCCGACCTTGTTTTTTCTTGCCTCGTTTCCCGAAAGAATTCCCGTCGGGGTGGAAAGCATGAGGGTTCCATAACCGTGGCGTACCGATTTGATATCCTTTACGGCAAAATAAACCCGGCGAGAAGGTTTTGAAAGGCGGGACGCACCGCTAATACGGGGCTTGTCATTGACATACAAAAGCCCGATTTCCATCGTTTTAATTACTTTTTTTCCTTTCTTAACGACGGACTCAATGTAACCATGCTTCACCAGCGCGGTTGCAACGGCGAACCGAAGTTTTGAAAAAGGCAACGTGATGGTACTTTTATGTACCGCTCCCGCATTCCTTATCTGTGCGAGCATATCTGCTATAGGATCTGTTACCATGATGATTTTCTTACTCCCGGGACCTTGCCTTCATTGGCAAGTTCGCGGAAACAAATACGGCAAATCCCGAAATCCCGCATAAAAGCGTGTTTTCTTCCGCATCTAAAACATCGGTTCACGATGCGTGTTGAAAATTTCGGTTTTTTTTGCGATCTCGCTACTACTGAAGTCTTTGCCATATAACTTGTAATGTAAAATATTATTTGTCTAAAAAATTAGGGTGTTTAACCCCAAAGCTTCCCGTACTTTTGAGACAGCATCTTCCCAAAAACACAAGTGTATCCATACTAGCAAGAGAGAGATACAATGTCAATAACTTGGCGGGCGGTATTCGGTGAATTTGACAAAGATGATAAAAATGTGGTATAATGAACTTCGGTTAAGTTCCAATTTGTTCATTCGCATTAATTTCCATTCGGAAAGGAGGCTCTCATGCATTGGTTTCAAGAATGGCTGGAAAAAGGAGATGGTAAAGATTGGTACTACATCATGGGGGTTGTTGCCTTTAACTTCATTTGGACATTTTTCGCTTGGGAAATATTTTCTTTCTTGGGAGCGGACATGTCTTCAATGTTAGAGGGTACGATAAAAATGATGAAGCCCGAATTGATTCACGTCGTAATTTTCACTATATTTTTAGAGGAAATAATATTTCGACTTTTTCCTATTTTGATAGCGAAGAAAGTTGGTTTAACGACCCGTGGAATACTCATTGTTTCTGTTATAAGTTCGGTAATTTTCGGATATATTCACGGCAGTATGGCATGCAAAATTTTCTTTCAAGGCGTTTATGGATTTCTGTTTTGCATTTTGTTCCTCAAATGCGGCGGTTTGCGATTAAACGGTTTGAAAGCTTTTAAAGCATCATTTTCAGCCCATGTTATATACGATGCAATAATTTTTTTCCTCATTATTTTTGCATTCTGAGGCCGGTATCATTAAGTTGATACCGGTTTTTGTTAACAGGTAACAAATCGCCCCGATTTGCATCGGGGCGATTTGTTTATTTCGGAACGATCTTAAAACTCAAAGAGCGAGAGAATGTTAAATTCAAAGTCATCTTCGCTGTTTGAGCATCCCGGATCCAACGGGTAGTCAATTTTTGCATCGCCATCGTTATCTATAAAATCCGAACACTGGGGACAATGCTTGGTTCCGGTAACATTATTGCGTACGGTTCCGCAATTGCTTACTTGGTTAAAAGTTTGAGTGGTGCACATGTTGACGGGATCCGGCGTCCACGTTGTTACAGAACAAGGAATCGGGTTATCTATTATGTTAAGGAAAAGGACATTGACGGGAATGAATTCTATGCAAGAAACACCCGAGATTGTATACGCGGTACGTATTCGGTCGGTATTTATCGGTATGTTTGAGCCGGCTCTTCTTGTGGAAAAATTTATGACGAAGGAATCGCTCCTCCCGTTGGTCATATCGCCCGTATTGTTCCAAATTACTGTGTTGGTAAACAGGTCATATCGGCTGAAAAAAGGAGATGAACTCAAAAGCGTAAGATGCGAGCTGTCGTCTCTGGCAAAATCCATTCTGATATCTTCAAGAGTGAAAGCCCCCATAATTTCACGGGTAATCTTTTCAAAAGTGTCTACCAGGTCTCTTGCCGAAGATGTAAAATAAAGTCCGTTTTTTGATCCCGCGTTGGTGGCAATACTGGTTAAGGCGGCCACGTCCGCATCGTTGCCTATTCCGACGGTGTATACGGTCACATCCGAAGGAACAAGCGGAATGCCTTCACCGATGTTGGGTGGAGTATTATGCTGTCCGTCGGAAGCTAAAATTATATAACGCTTGCGCAATCCCGGCGGCTCGTTCAAAGCCCCCGCCCCCGCAATCAAGCCTCCGCCGATAGTGGTTGCCCCAAGCGCTCTCATGGAATTTATCGCCACCTTAACGGCGTTGTAATTCGTAGTGAGCTCTTGATCCAAGGTCGCTTCACTGCTGAACGTCGCGAGAGCGACCCGCGTTCCGGGGTTGGACGAAGCGGCCACGATATCAACGACGGCGTTTAGGGCATCTTTTGCGATTTCAATCTTGGCCTTGGGGAGGCCTCGTGAATAATCCGGTCCCATGGAACCGGAGCGATCCATAACCAGCACGATGTCGGAATCAAACATGCTGTTACTCGTGTCGTTCGTCGTCAGAGTCAAAGTGGTTTCAACGGTTCTGCCAAGATTGAAATTGCGATTTCCTCCGTTGTTGGTC
>JBAYGK010000093.1:0-6127 GCA_041666665.1 Minisyncoccota bacterium | reverse complement strand
TGAAAAAAAACAAAGAACTTATTTTTATAACCGGCAACGCGGGCAAAGCGAAATATCTCGCCGATTATTTTCATATGCCGGTTGCGCACAAAAAACTGGATCTGCCGGAAATACAATCGCTTTCGCTCCGCGAGGTGGTGGAGGATAAAGCGCGCCGCGCGTTTGCCGAGGTCGGGGCGCCCGTTTTGGTTGAGGACGTGTCGGTTGTTTTTGAGGCACTCCAAGGACTTCCCGGTCCGCTCATCAAATGGTTTGATAAAACTTTGGGAAACGAGGGAATGTGCCGTCTGCTTGATTCTTTTGACGACAGAAGCGCGGTAACGGAAGTGGAATTCGCGTATTGCGACAACGGAAAAGACGTGCATGTTTTTTCGGGAAAAGTGAAGGGAATCATCGCGAAAGAACCGAGAGGGGAAGGAGGTTTCGGGTGGGACAGGATATTTATTCCCGACGGCCATGCCAAAACGAGAGGAGAAATGGATGAACGGGAGTGGCATGATTCCGGCATGAGAAAGATTGCGTTTGCGGAATTGGGAAAATTTTTAAAAAATTTGAATACATAAAAATAATTTTATGGAAAACGACATACTTGAGAAACTGAAACAAAACGACGAAAAACTGGAAAAGATTTTCGTTTCGGTGGAAAAAACGAGAAAATATATTTTTTGGACGATGGTGATAACGGTCGGGTTTGTGGTTCTTCCCATTATCGGTCTCATTTTTGCCATTCCGGCTTTTCTCTCCACATATTCTTCCCTCGGTTCCATCGGACTATAGAAAAAGCTTACATCGCGAAAAACAAAAAAGAGGCAACAAAAAAAGCCCTAAAAATAAGGGCGGATTTTTCCAAGGTCTGAACCTGGACAGTTATTGGATGCTCCGGCCGTTTGCGGATTTTATGCCGGTTGCGTTTGCGCGAGCGCCTCTGATTTTTATCCACAGATAGCGCGATTTTTTGCTGTTTTTCCGCGTGTTTTAACAGTATAATTAAAAGGTACGCCCTTGTTTTTCATATCGGAAAAAGAGCGCGTATTTATGCAGTGAGAAAACTTTTGGAAAAACTTGTCGCCGCCCTGCGCGCGGAGAGGTTTCTTCGCGTATTTCAGTCTGTCAAAAAAATATTTTTTGCCTGTGCGCAATATTCGGCATATATACTCCGACATTGCGAAAAACATGTAAAATTTTTATTGAAAACCGCACCGCCGGATCGCCCGCAAAAAGAAAGGATGATCACCGATCAAATGATCGTCGGCAATGAAGTTGCCCGCCGAAGCGAGGTTGATCTTCGCGTCTGTGAAAAAAATATCAAATCGTTTCTTCGCCGCGACATGAAACGGCGAACGACAAGAGACTTCGGTTTTTCAAGATACATTTTCGCTTTTTTTGTTTTTGTTTTCATCATTCTTTTTTTCGGACTTTCTTCGCAAGACTCTCTTCACGCCGAATACGCCAAGTTTTATCCCGGATCCTGCTCGGGCGGTTGGACGAATCCGCAAAACGCGGAAGGGAAGACCGATCTTTTGCCGGATGCTCCCCCCCCGGATTTCAATGATGTAAATTCCGCCGTTCTCGCCGGGGCGTCTTCCCAAATATTCTGCGAAAATTTCACAGGTAAAACACCCGAAGAGGCGGAGATGAAAACACTTCTTCTCAAACTTTCGTGGACGAACGGCGCCCTTTCGGGGGGCGTAAAAAACGATGCCTCTGATGAAGAAGAGAAAGAAGCTTCTTCCACCGTGGCGATTGTGCAGGGCGAAGATCTCGCTTCCAGCACGCAGAAGATACTGGATGCTCCGGCGGACGCGGCGATTGAATTGGATTTCGGAGAACTTGGAACGTCTTCCGCCGATACTTCGGAAATCATTCCCGAAGATATTCCCACCGTGGAATCACCTTCTCCTGCTGAAGAAAAAACAGTGCCGACCGAAGAAGGGAACAAGGCGGATGATGCGCCCGTGTCTCTTTTTGAAAAACTGTTCCGAACCGTTTTTGCTGAAACCGTTTCAGAAGTTTCCGATACCGCGGCTACATCTGCCGAGCAGATAACGGAAGAAAACGGCACCGGTACGGAAGAAACGCCCCTCATTCTCACCCCCGCAATGGAAGAAAGCGATGCGCCCGCTTCCCCCGACCTTCTTGAAGTTCTCTATACGCTTGACGGCAACGCGTGGTTCTCGCTCGGTCGGGTCAACAGAGTGGATTGGCAAAGCGAATTTCGGATTCCCGTTTCCGAATGGGACGATGTTTCAAAATTGCAGATAAGCATTCAAAGCGTTCCCGCCATAGAAGAAATTCCCGCGATATATTTGGACGGCATGTGGCTTGAAGCGGAATACAATTTCTTTTTGTCCGAACCGATAAACGGAAAATTCCTTTCCGACGAAGAAAGAAGCAGGCTTCCCAAAAAGAACGATCCCGACTTTTTCGGAGATCAGAAAAAAGATTTCCGTTCGGATGAAGATGTTTTCTTTGATCTGCCCGCCATAGCATTGGCGGGGGAGAGCTTGCCCGATTTTTCTCTTGCGACAACCTCCATCATGACGGTCGCTACGACCACGATGGTGGCTACGACAACACCACTGACGACTGATGACCATAGCGCCGCCACGACGATGACCACGCCAATGATGACTGATAACAATGATCTCGCGACGACAACAGCTGTGGCCGCCGGCGCTTTTATGACAGCCACAACGACGGAACAATTGAACGAGGGAACAACGACATCAATAACGGATAACAATGACCTCGCGACGACATCGCCGACGTCCGATGATGCCGCCACCACGACGACCGCCTTCGGCAATCTCCTCCGTTCATTCCGGCTTTTTCCGCAGGCGCGCGCGCAGGCAATCTTGAACACGGAAATCCTTTCCGCGGAAGTACTTGATTGGAGAGGGGATAAGGCAAATATTCAACCGTTTTTGGATACCGGACTCGGAAAGATGCGCATAAAAATTCCGCGGCAGGGAAACGCCTTTCACCCGGGGAAATACAAGCTCCGTGCCGAGATACTCCGGGGCGGCGAGATTATCAAAACCGAACAGGATTTCACTTGGGGTGTGCTCGCGGTGAACGTGAACAAATCCGTTTATCTTCCCGGCGAGTCCGCTTATCTCCAGATGTCGGCGCTTGACGATGTCGGCGGCACGCTTTGCGACGCGGAGTTGCGTCTTGAAATAGAAGACCCCGACGCGAAAACAACGATAGTGGAAACGAGCGACGGTTCCATTCAAAAAAGCAAAGATTGCGGAAGGAACAATGTAACGGACACCCCCGATTACTTCGCGCATTATCTCGTTGAAACCGCGGGTGCATATCGCATGACGCTCACGAACACGGCGAACGGATATTCCATTTCCGACACCTTCACCGCGGAAAACGATATTCCGTTTGAGACGGAACGCATCGGCGCGACACGCATCAACCCTTTTGCCGCGGAGTACAAAATGACATTCCGCGTCAAAGCGAACGCGAACTTCAAAGGCGTCATTTCGGAAAATGTGCCGAAAGATTTCGGAATCACTCCCGACCAATCTCTTTTTCCCGCGACCGTAGCCGAAACGCCGGAAGGGAAAACCATTTCATGGTCGGCGGAAATCAAATCGGGCGAGGTGGTTGATTTTTCATATCAATATCAAGCGCCGAAAATATCGCCGCAAGTTTTTCTTCTCGGACCCCTCCGTTTTTATGAAGAAAAAAATTGGCTTTTGCGCCTTGTGGGAGAAGACCCCCCGCCTCTCTTTGAAGAAACAAGGCATTGGCAGATCGCATCGGACGCGCTTTCCTTAACCCAGCGCGCTTACATCTTCTTAAACGACGACGGGAGCACTGTTGATTCTTACACCAAGGCGCACAGCGCGGCGACATCCTCCTCAATCAGTAACGTAAAGATAGGAGAAAAGCTTATTGCAAGAATACAGATAGACAATACGGGCGATGCTTCTTCAACCGATCAGTACCGCCTTCAATGGAGAGTGAGCGGAGGAACCTTTGCCGATCTTGCGACCTCCACCGCCGTCAGTTATTCGCTTTCCCAAAAAGGCGCGCTCTGGGGACGTCCCGACGAGGTGGCGCTTCCGACGATGCAGGTCTTGTCAACCACGACTTGTTCCACGGCGAAATATCAGCCGGGGAGATTCGTCGCCGGAACCGCTACGTCAACCGCCTTTTCCATCGGTCCATCCAAATGCACCGAGATTGCTTACGCCTTCAGCACCGCAAACGCCGCGGTAAACACCGCCTATGAATTGCGCGTTGTGCGAGGGGCGGCAGGAACGGTTCTCAATAGTTATTACGTTTACCCCACTTTCACGACTGAAACAGCAAGAACGCTCTCGTATTCCAAGGAAGCGAGGGGAGGGTATGCATCAAGTACAATTTCTTCAAATGGCGCCAATGGCACCGCCATAGCCATCGGTCCTGACGGTTTCCCCGTTATTGCTTATGGCGATAATACCGACACTTACATCAAGTTGGCGAAATGCAATGACGTTTCCTGCAACTCCGCCATCGTTTCTTCGGTTAACGTATATGGTGGCGCTCCCGATCCCTCTATGGCCATCGGCATAGACGGTTTTCCCGTCATAACATGGCGCGACACGACGAACAACACTCTTAAATTTGCGAAATGCAACGACCTCTCTTGCTCTTCGCCCACTGTTTTTGATCTTGACAATACGGGAGTTTCTCCGACAGGGAGAACCAGTTCCATCGCGATCGGTTCCGACGGTTATCCGGTCGTATCCTATTATGCCGTGAACAACGATCTCGGCTTTATCAAATGCAAAAATATTGATTGCTCCCAATCCGTAAAATCAACGCTTGAGACGACCGGCACCGTCGGCTACTATAGTTCTTTAGCCATTGGTGCCGATGGCTTTCCAATCATGTCGTACGTTCTTTATTTGACTTCCGTCAAAACAGCCAAATGCAACGATATAGACTGTTCTTCTCCCGCTCCCACCATCTCCACCATCGGTGCGGTAACTTCGCAGGGAGGGTATACTTCCCTCGCTATCGGCTCGGACGGTTTGCCTGTCATCGTCTATCGTGATGGCGATACGAATTACTTTCTCCAATTTGCGAAATGCAATACCGCTTCCTGTTCTTCCGTTTCCGTGTCCACGATTGACGATTCGGGGGCATCTCCGAACGGCAGTGATACTTCCATCGCCATCGGCACGGACGGTTTTCCGGTCATTTCTTATCTTCAAACAGGAAATGATCTCGGTTTTATCAAATGCAACGATCTTTCCTGTTCTTCGCCAACCATTTCAGAACCCGATATAACATCAGGGGCTTATACTTCCATCGCCATAGGCGCCGATGGTTTCCCCGTTATGTCTTATGGCGGCGGACCGGACGTGCTTAAATGCTCCTCCATTGATTGCTCTGACGGAACCACCGCCGCCTCAAACCTTCCGAGTACCGCGTCAAGCTACGACAGTTTCTTGGATGATCTCGGTTACAACAATGTTGCGACTTCGGACAACTTGTATGATTCGCTCTCTTCCGCCACGTCTTCGCGCCTCGCCTACAATTTCAAAAAAGCGAGCACCACCAATACCGATCAGATCTCAGTAACATGGGAAGGACAGGTTTCCGTTGCAACCACCACATCGCTTCAGTTATACAAAAATGACGGCACATGGACGACTTTAGCAACGAATCTTAATCCGACCGCAGGAAGCGACTTTACTCTTTCTGGATCCCAGACTTCACTTCTCTCCGATTACTACGATGGTTCAAATATTGTGACCGCGCGCCTTGTTACCGGTACGACCACCAACAGTACCACTCTCAAGACAGATCAAATATCCATTACTTTTGGGCCGGTCCCTACGCTTTCGCTTGTTGTTTCCACCGACTCCTTCGGAACGCTTACGCCGGGAACCTATAAAATCGCCACCTCCACTCTCAACGTTACGACCGATAATTCCACCGGATACTATGTAACGATGTATGGAAATAATCAGGGGAGCGGTGCCGCATCAACAACACTGTATTTTGCTTCCACTCCGTATTCTCCCAATATAGCCGATCAGACCGAATGGGTGCCGGGTTCGGCGACATCAACGGGTGGAAATGCAGTCGTACGCGCAAGTTTGATTAATTCGGGACAAGT
>JBAYGK010000092.1:0-6182 GCA_041666665.1 Minisyncoccota bacterium | reverse complement strand
TCGTCTTCGGAAAATACCACGGAAACGATATCGCTCCCCATGAGTTCGTCAAGTATTTCTTCAAGCGTTTCGTTCTGCGAACGTATGGCGACATCCGTAAAAAACTCGGCAATCTCCCGCACCTTCGGTTCGGAGCTTTCCGCCATAACGTCTATCCATTTTTGGCGCTTTGCGCGGCCGCGTTCGGCCTCGCGCGAGATTTCCCAAATAATTTTTCTCGGAAGACGCCAGAACGGAAACGAGAGTATTTCGGGAAGAAATTCATCGGCCTCATCGCGATTTTTCCGCGCGAGAGAAGAAATGAATCGCGCGAGAAGGATAAGTTCGCGAATGTGCGGTTCGCGAAAAACATTCTGCCTTCGTTCGTAAGAAACGGGAATATTTTTGCCGTACAAAATCGGAGAAAGCGCTTCCAAGTCCTTGTGCTTGCGGGTAATGACGGCGATGTCGCCGGGATTCGTCCCTTCATCCAGAAGTTTGCGTATTTCGCGCGCGACGAATTCAAATTCATGCACGCGCGTCGGAAAAGTTTTGCGCACGATTCCGCCCCCCGTGAGATTTTTATTCCCCGCCGTCAATTCTTTCACCATCTCCGGAATTTTGTTTTCCAGCCGTTCTTCCCCTTTCAAGATAACGTGCCGCGCCAAATCCAAAACTTTCTGCGTGGAACGGTAATTTTCGGTCATGGTGATGATAACGGGATCGCGGAACGTATCTCGGAACGAAAGAATGTTTGAAATTTCCGCCCCTTGGAATTTGTATATCGCCTGATCGTCGTCGCCCACCACCATGATGTTCGGTCTGCCTTCATGCACGGGCGCATCGGAGAGGAGGCGAATGAGCCGCATCTGCGCGTCGTTCGTGTCCTGAAACTCGTCAACGAGAATGTATTGATACCTCTCCTGCAATTCATACCGCAGGGCATTGTTTTTTTTGAGAGAATGAACGACATCCAATATCATATCGTCAAAATCGTAATACCCCTCTTTCTGCATGGCTTTTTGATATTCTTCGTAGACATCGGCGAGAGCGAAAAGTTTGGGAAGAGCCAGCGTTCCGCGGAAAGCGCATTTTCCATCGTCGTCTTTTTCCGTCCAATTTTTCTTCCACTCCGAAAGAGGCGTGGTTTTTTCGTTTTCCTCCGCCTCCGCGAGAGCGCGCTTGAGCGAAGCCGCGGCGAGCGCATGAAGCGGCTGAATGTCGGTTTCAATATTTTTTGGAACATGAGCGCAAAGTTTTTTGAGAAGCGAAGCGGCTTTTTCAAAACTTTTTTTGGAAAGACGCTCGGCGAACGCGGTATCAAGCGCGCCGTTCATGGCTTTGAAAAATTCTCCGTTCGCAACAAGCGCCGCGCGGAACTCGTCGGGATCAAGACCGCCTTTTTTCAAGTGGGCTATGGTGTTTTTCGCGTCTTTTATATACACGAATGCGCCGTCAAAAACCGATGAAAGCGGATTGTCATGCGCAAGGTCGGAAAAGATTTTTTCTAAAATGGAAACGGTGGCGAGTTCGTCCGCGGGCAGAAGCGAGGCGCCGCCCCAAAAATATTCGGGATACGAGTTGATGGTTTCCACGCCGAAACCGTGAAAAGTGTGAATCGCGACGCGATATGCGCTGTTCCCTATCATGCCCGTCAAACGCTTGCGCATGTTGACCGCCGCCGAATCGGTGAAGGTAAGGCACAAAATATTTCCGGGCGACATATCGGTGCGGTTCAAAATATTCGCCACGCGAAGAGAAAGAATTTCCGTCTTCCCGGATCCCGGACCCGCGACCACCATGACCGGACCGTCAATGGTATCCACCGCTTTTTTCTGCGCGGGATTTAATTTTTTGTATGATTCTTCAAATTTCGGAGAAATCTTTGGGTTTGACATACATCAACTATACCATCCGCCACGGATAATTGACAAATATAAATTTGTATACTATCATACACTTCGGTTCGTTTCTTTAACAACCATGCGATGAGGTGCATTTTATGGAATACGCGGGTTCAATACTTATTCTTACCCTTTTGCTTTTAGCCGTCGGAATTTTATGCGAAAAGACGATAGACCGCTTCTTCGGACCATGCCCGAAATGTTCGCGGCGCGGCGTTAGCACAACCGTTGAAGACACCGGCCCGGATTCATCATATCCGAACACAAACCATTTTTTTGTCCGCGAGGCATGCAGATATTGCGGTTGGCATCACGGTCGCGACGTCAACAGCCGTCCCGATAAATGGGATTTGCCGCCGCCGGACAAAGGCGAAACATAAAAAAACCAAGAGCCATTCCCATCGGAATGGCTCTTTTTTGTAACTGCTCAAACCTCTATCGCCGGTTCGGGGTTGTACCCCGAACCGAAATGTTTCAAATTTCATATTTCATCTCAAATAATCAAGAGCTCTTTGCTTTCTCAAATGTTCCGGAGCGGGGTACAACCCCGCTCCGGCGACGATAGCTTTTTTTAATTTATTATTTGACATAAACATGTTAAAATGGTATGATAAAAGCAGACAATTTCGTCACGATATGGGGGAATAATCATGTTGGAACAAATCGTTCAATTGACCCCCTTTTTGATTTCTATCATCGGAGGGGGGGCTTATCGGTTTTTTCTTATTCAGGCCGTTAGCGCATCACTTGTCACGAACGGAAGAATTGGATGAGGGAGAAACTCGCAAAATAGTATTGCTTTTCACACGCAACTCTTCTTTGATACTAATCATCGTTATATCCGCGCTTGCTTTCGCAAAATACGGTTTAACTTCCGTCTATGCGCCGATAGTGATAGCGTACCTGTCTTTTGAAATATTTTCAGCAATATGGGGAATCTGCATGGGCATGGAAAAAAAATTCATACCATCGTGGGAACTCCTGAAAACAATGAAAGGATTATAATCCAAAAGCCGCCCTCTGACTAAGCTCGAGGGTGGTTTTTTATTTGACATATTAGTATAAATATGATACATTGCATTTCGGAATGTAATGTATTTTTACGAGGTGAAAAAATGGAAATCGGTAAAAAAATGCTTTTGTCGGAAAATCCCGCTGATGAAAGCTGGGGTGCGGATGACGTTTTTTGGTTTGAAGAAGAGCCGAGGATGGACTATGGCGAGGGCGATGACGGAATCCTGAGCCCCGAGGCAATGAAAGCTCTTGCTCTTTTCAACGGTATCTGCAAAAGCGCAAAATTTACAATAAACGCCGCCAACAAAGCTTTTGTCGGAATTAAACGGAAATAACAGAACCAAAAGCCACGCTTCGTGCGCGGCTTTTTTATTTGGACATTTTATTGGAAATTGGATATTAGAAATTGGAAATTTTTACACCCCCTTCTCCTTTTCTATCTTCGCTAAAACTTTTTTCACGGCTTCCAAACTTTCGTTATCCAAAACAGAGATCGCGAACGTATTTTTATTTTTCTTCTTAAGCGCGGCGAGTTTCTTTTTTACTTCTGCGGGCATTACCGTATCCATTTTGCTCAAGAAAACATATTCGGGTTTTTCAAGCATGGCAGGGTTATACTTTTCAAGTTCCGCCCTCGTCGCTTCGTATTCCTTCACAGCATCGGGCGACTCCGCAGAAACGAGGTGGAAAAGCACGCGCGTGCGCTCCACGTGGCGCAAGAATTTCGTACCGAGACCTTTTCCCTCCGATGCGCCCTCAATAAGCCCCGGGATATCGGCAATGATGAGTCCGTAATACGCTCCGAGATTCGGTTCAAGCGTGGTAAAAGGATAATTCGCCACTTTCGCTTTCGCGCTGGAAAGTTCGTTCAAGAGCGACGATTTCCCCGCGTTCGGGAAACCGATGAGTCCGACATCGGCGATAAGTTTGAGTTCAAAGCGTATGGTAAATTCCTGTCCCGGCAATCCCGGTTCAAATTCTTTCGGCGTCGTATTTGTTGAGGAGCGAAAATGAAAATTTCCTCTTCCGCCCCTTCCTCCTTTGGTAATGCAAATCTTTTCTCCGACATGCGTTACTTCCGCGTCTTCTCCCGTATCAAGATTATGTATGACGGTTCCAACGGGAACTTTCACGATTTCCGGTTCGGAATCCTCTCCGTCGCGGAATTGCGAACGTCCGTCCATACCCTTCTTGGCTGAAATGTCTTTTTTGTAGCGAAGC
This sequence comes from Minisyncoccota bacterium, assembly GCA_041666665.1. Classification (GTDB taxonomy): domain Bacteria; phylum Patescibacteriota; class Minisyncoccia; order Phycocordibacterales; family CAIJYI01; genus CAIJYI01. The sequence continues at coordinate 2,064 of JBAYGK010000092.1, read as the reverse complement.
GCGTTTAAAACGCCGAGGTCGGAAACCCCCTCCGCAAACACCGAACCGCCCGCGCCGCCCGCCGTTCCCGTCGGACCATGCGCGAATTTTATCTTCTGAAAAGCCACGGCACCGCGTCCTCCATGCCCGGCTTTTACCCGTATGGTTACTTCATCTATAAGCATAAAAACACAATAACACAGAATGATTATTTTAGATAGGCCGAAGGGTTGACTATCTTCACTTGCTTGTGGTATGACATAGACAGAGATAAGTCAAAAAAGTGGCAAAGCCCGCCGTCGCTCTATCGGGCCATGGCGGACAAAGGAGGTTTAAAAATGAATCAAAAAACCAAAGCCAAAATATCGTACTTTGACAAACTAGAGTCAAATACGCCGCCCGTGACTGTTGTTTGGCATGCGAGAGGAAACCAAGGCGCCGTCGGCGCGTCATCCAATATCACCGACCTTGTCGCATTATTGATTGAATTGCATTCAATATATGACGCGACCAGCGCTCCGATTTTCGGCGCGGCAAAAGAAGGAGAACCGATTCGCGTGTATAATCGCATCGGCAAAGACCCTATTGAGGTATTTTATACTCCGACAAAATTGGATGTCATCATTATCGTTGACCCAAGCATTGCCCGAAATATTCTTTTGCAGGGCGCGCATAAAGATACCGTTTATCTTATCAATACGGACAAAGACCCGGAAAAAATCGCGCGCGAACTCAAACTCGGCGGAAGACGCATCGTCACCGTAAATGCGACCAAAATCGCAAGAGAAGAACTCAAAACAAAACGAAGCCATCCGAACACCACCATGCTCGGCGCGCTTATTCACATCTTCCCTTTCTTCACGCAAGAACTCATGGCGAAAACCATTGAAAAAACGTATGAAGAAAAAGGACACGCCGTGGTAAGCACCAACCAAAAAGCAATGGAAAGAGGTTATGCGGAGGTCGTTGAATTTGACGGACGAAAAATTGATATTCCGTGGGAAGAAATCGTTCAGCCGAAACTTTTGGCGTGGTACGAAATTCTGCCCGGAGGCGCAATGCCCGCGGTGGGAAATTTCTCACTCAACAAAACGGGAACATGGAGAACGGAACGCCCCGTATGGGATCCGGAAAAATGCATTCACTGTTTATCATGCATACCGCCATCGTGTCCTGATGATTCCATCTTTACAAAAATAGGTCAGGACGGACTGAAAGAATTTGTCGGTTTTGATTACGATCACTGCAAGGGTTGCGGAGTATGCGCAAACATCTGTCCGGTCAAAGCTATCCGGATGATTTCCGAATCGGAGGCAAAAAATGAATAATTCAAAATATGCTGTGGTACAGCCCGGGGACGGAAATCTCATGGCGGCGATGGCGACAGTTCATGCCAATACGGGAGTCGTTGCCGGTTTTCAGATAACTCCATCAACGCAATTTTTTGAACACATCTGCGAATGGAAAAGAACGGGATTTTTCAAGGGTGTCGTCCGAACCATGAACGGCGAGGATGATGCCTTTACCGCATCGTGGCAAGCAAGCAAATGCGGCGTGCGAACGGCAAACTCAAGCTGTTCGCAAGGACTTCTCTACGCATCACAGCCGATTATGTGCCTTTCCGGCGATCGTTGCCCTGTCGTGATTTTCGTGGCAAACCGCGCCATTTCGGTGCCGGTAAATATCCACGCCGATCACAGCGATATTATGCCATTCCGCGATTCCGGCGGCATTATGTTCTTCGCAAAAAATGCGCAAGAGGTGTACGACCTCGGTCTTCTCAGTTTTAAAATCGGGGAAGATCCTCGCGTGCAAACGTGGGTAGGCAATAACTATGACGGCTTTGAAATAAGCCACACCACTTCCATCAATAAAATATTGAACGAAGCGGGCGTGGAAAAGATTCGCGATTATATCGGGCTTCACTACAAACGTCCTCATTCCATGCTTGACATGGAGCATCCGACCTCATCAGGTGCGCTTGTTCTTCCCAACTATCAAATGGAAATGAAGTACGCGGTGATGCAGGCGATGTTAAATTCAAACGAAGTGATTACCGAAGCGACAAACTTCTGGTCGGAAAAT
>JBAYGK010000091.1:0-6195 GCA_041666665.1 Minisyncoccota bacterium | reverse complement strand
GAAGTGGATGAAAAATTGAAAGCGATAACGCTTACCGATTCGGGCATTACCAAAGCGGAGAAATCTCTCGGCGTGGAAAATATTTATACCGAAAAAGGAATCAAATATGTCCATCATCTTGAAACCGCCGTGCGTGCGAAAGCTCTTTTTCATAAGGACAAGGAATACGTCGTGAAAGACAACGAAGTGATGATCGTGGATGAATTCACGGGGCGCGTTCAGCCGGGACGAAGATGGTCGGAAGGGCTTCATCAGGCGATTGAGGCGAAAGAGGGCGCAAAAATAGAAAAAGAATCCAAAACGGTCGCTTCCATTACGTATCAGAATTATTTCCGCTTGTACAAAAAACTTTCGGGAATGACCGGTACGGCCATGACATCGTCCGAGGAATTTTATAAAGTGTACGGTCTTGAAGTGATCGTGATTCCCACAAACAGGCCGTCCGCCCGCATTGATCAAACCGATCTCATTTTTCAGACGGAAACGGGGAAATTTACCGCTATCGCGCGAAAGGTGCGCGAGCTTCATGACGCCGGTCAGCCGGTTTTGATCGGAACCGCGTCCATTGAAAAAAACGAGCTCCTTTCCATTTTTCTTGAGAAAGAGGGAATTCCTCATGATGTGTTGAACGCGAAAAAGCACGAACAGGAAGGAGAGGTCATCGCTCAGGCGGGACGAAAGAGCGGGGTTGTTATCGCGACCAACATGGCGGGACGCGGCGTTGACATCAAGCTCGGAGGAAATCCGCACACGAAAGAAGAATATGAAGAAGTGAAAAGTTCGGGCGGGCTGTATGTTATCGGCACGGAACGCCATGAAGCGCGGCGCATAGACAATCAGCTCCGCGGGCGTTCGGGAAGACAGGGGGATCCGGGCGAAACGCAATTTTACGTGTCGCTGGAAGATTCTTTGATGCGCGTTTTCGCTTCCGATACCATTAAAAAATTGATGGGGCGTTTCGGCATTCCCGAAGACGAGGCGATACAAAATTCCATCATTTCCAAATCGCTGGAGTCTGCGCAGGAGAAGATTGAAGGATTCCATTTTGACGCGCGGAAAAGCGTGCTTGAATATGACGACGTAATGAGCCACCAAAGAAAGGCGGTGTACGAGAGAAGAAGAAAAATGCTGCTTTCCGATCGGGAATATATCCAATCTCTCACGGCGGAACTTGAGGAGGTGAATGAAGAAGCAAAAACCATTCTTGAAGAAAAGAAAAAAGCGCTCGGGGAAGACATTTTCCTTGAGGCTCTGCGCCGCATCGCTTTGCAATCCACCGATATGCTGTGGATGGATCATCTTGATATGATGGATTATCTCAGAAACTCGGTACGCCTCCGCGCCTACGGACAGCGCGATCCGCTGGTGGAATACAAAAAAGAAGGACTCCGGCTTTTCCGAGAAATGGAAGAAGAGTGGAAAGACAACATCATTCAATTCATAAAAAATATTGACACCGACGTGCTCGCGGCGGAAGAGAGAAGAATGGAAGAGGCGAAAATTCAAATGGAGCGGGCCGTCATTGAAAGCGGCGCGCAGGAGGGAACATCGGCAACCTCAAACGCCCCGAGAAACGAAGAAGGAAAAAAAATCGGAAGAAACGACCCCTGTCATTGCGGATCGGGAAAGAAATTTAAGCACTGCCACGGGGCGTGAAAAGCTTATAGCTTATAGCTGTTAGGTTTTAGCTTTACGACGATAAATATGAAAGCAATTATTGAAATTCCAAAAGGTGATGACCGAAGACGTCATATGAAATATGATAAGACCGGTTTTATTGACCTTGGTCCTACCAAAGATGTTATTCCGGTAAATGACGGAATTATGCCCGTTCACTATGGGTATATTTCTGATACATTCAACGAAAAAGAAGGCGATGAAATTGATATTCTTGTATTTTCAAAAAATACAACCGAAGTCGGCCAGGAAATTGAGTTTAAACCGATTGCTTTAATAAAACGGGATGACGGAGATGATAAAATAGTTGCCGTTGATGAAACGATGGGCGAAATTAAAGAGTGGAATGATATACCAAAAATGGAAAGAGATTTAATTGAAAGTTTTTTTAGTTACCATCATAAATTTCTTTCAATAGAAAATGGAGAGATTGCAAAACAATATATAGAAAATGGGAATGAAATATTTTTGCGTAGTTAGAAATAGAATTGTGGGTGATATAAACGAACCCCACCCAGCCTCCCCTTTGAAAAGGGGAGGAGGATGACGGTTGTCTGTCGTGCCACCTCCCTCTCTTCAGAGGGGAGGGTTGGGGTGGGGTGAGTTTTGCAACAAACATGAGTAAACAAATCAGCAATCTTTCTTCAGCAAAGGCGCATAGGCAAGAGCTTCGCCGAAATGCGACTCCTCAAGAAATCATTCTCTGGTCGCGGCTGAAAAATAATCAGATCGGCTTTAAGTTCCGCCGCCAGCATTCGTTCGGAAAATATATCGCTGACTTTTATTGTCCGAAATTGCGGCTTGTGATTGAAATAGACGGTTCGCAACATTTGGAACAAGAAAAATATGACGCCGACAGGACGAATTTTTTTGAGAGTCTTGATTTGAAAGTTTTAAGATTCTGGAATAGTGAAATCAATACGAATTTGGAGGGGGTTATGGTTGGAATTTTGGAGTTTTGCGAGCAGGCACACCCCATCCCATCCTTCCCCTCTAAAGAGGGGAAGGGGCACGACGACGAATAATAAAAATAAAACATGAATTATCAAGAACAACATAAGCGTTCCATCGCAAAAGCCATCACTTTTCGGTGTTTGGTAATGGTTTCCGATTTCGTTATTATCACGGCTATAACCCATCGTTATGATGTTGCCTTCGGAATAATCATCGCTTTAAATATCGCCAGTACGGCATTGTATTATTTTCATGAGCGTTCGTGGAATAAGGTTGCATGGGGACGGCAATAAAAATATGAAGCTCATTTATACCGCATTTTCCAAAAAACTTTTTTACTTTCGCGCGCATATTTCAAAATTCGTGCTTGAGAAAAACGGCGTGCCATTAAACCCGTTCATGATACACGAGTATTTTTTGCTTGATACGGTGAATCGGGATAAAATTCGCGAATCAAATAACACACTGGTAATCCGCGCGGATGAATTGTGGGTGTTCGGTGAAATTTCAAATGGAGTTGCGACTGAAATCGCGCTCGCAAAAAAAATGAAAAAATTGATCCGATATTTTTCTGTGATTGATTCAAAAAAGATTAAGGAGAGCAAAGAAGAAAAAATGGTTTTGGAAAAAGAATAAAAAAACAGCCCCGATTTTTTTCGGGGCTGTTGGCTTATTCAACGATGTTTCCATCCGCGTCGCGGAGTTTTCCGTCCCATTCGCCGTCTTTGTTCAGCCGGATATAATACGGCTGTTTGAAGGGTTTTTTTTGCGGTTTTTCTTCCGCGCGTTTTTCCGCGGCTTTTTTATTTTGGTCGTCTTTTTTTTCCATCATTGTTCTCCGTAAAATAAGGTTTTCAAAAAGTTTCATGCACGCGCGCAAACGGGGAGCAAAAACCATTCCAAGCGCTACGATGAAAAATAAAACAAGAACGAACAGGGACGCAATGCCTACGGCAAATAGACCCGGCACATACCCCACACTCGCACCCATATTTTTTCTCCTTGGAAATTATCCAATTGTTTTTCCGTCAATATCGGTAATCTTTCCGGTTCGTTCGCCGTTTCTCCAGTGATAATATTCTCGGACGCGTTCTTTTTTCAAAGGAATCGCATTTTTTTCAGGGTTTGTATTCCGGAAGATGCCATAAATAATGACAATAATCAAAAACAGTTTAATCATAATTTTTAACCTCTCAATGTTCAAATTTTACCGCATGGGCGATGTCAATGGGATTTTTCGCCTATTGAACCCCTGTCGTATATTTAATCATATTTCATGTGTTTTGTAAAGGGGGTTATCGTTTGTTTGGCGGAGAGACCGCCCGAGGCGGACTCACCGCCAATGTGGTCGTTTTTGGCGGACGTGGTATACTATAGATGTATGAAAACAATTCTTCATCTTTTGTTGCACACGCTTGCGGTGCTCATTGCGGCTTACGTCATCCCCGGCGTTACGGTGGAGGGCTGGTGGACCGCTCTCGTCGTGGCCGTCGTCCTCGGAATTCTCAACACGTTCTTGAAACCGATACTGTTGTTTCTCACTTTTCCCGTCACGGTTCTCACGCTCGGATTATTCGCGCTCGTGGTGAATACCGCGCTCATTTTGCTCGCGACATGGATCGTTCCCGGATTTGCCATCGCCTCTTTTCTCACCGCTTTTATTTTCGGAATCGTACTCTTTTTTATAAACGCGTTTTTCGGCATGCTTCTCTAATTTTTTTCGTTTTCAATGATACCATCTTCTTTCTTTAAAAAATTTTCCGCACCGCCGTATCGCCAATATATTTTGATCGGAGCTCTCGCGCTTGCGCTCGCTCATTTTTATTTCGTGCACGGCGAAATTAAAATTTTTCTTTGGATTATCGCGCTTCTCGGTTCGGTTGAAACGGCGGCGGGAGCGATTCAGTCCGTATTGAAAAAGAAAATCGGCATTGATACGTTTAATATTTTTGCCGTCATCATCGCTTTTTCCGCCGGCGAAGTCACTTCCGCGGCGTTCATTGTGCTCATGCTCGCGTTTGCCGATCTTCTGGAATGGAAAACGGAATCCCGAGCGGGAAATGCCATTAAGGAACTTTTGGCTCTCAAACCGCGCATCGCCACGCGCGAGATTGCGGGGGGAGAAATTGAAGATATTGACGCGGCTCTTGTGAAGAAAGGCGATATTCTTATTGTGAAAAACGGTTCAACCATTCCCGTTGACGGTACCGTTATTCACGGAAAAGCGGAAGTGAACGAATCGTCGGTGACGGGAGAATCGCGGCTTGTTGAAAAAGTCATCGGCGACGAGGTTTTGAGCGGAACGATAAATGAAATCGGTTTTTTAAAGATAAAAGCGGTCCGTGTCGGGGAAGATTCCACTCTTCTCCGGATGATAACATTGGTGAAAGAAGCGGCGAAGAACAAATCGCGTTCGGAACGTCTGGCCGATCGGTTCGCGGGAATATTTTTGCCCATTGTCATTCTTCTCGGCGTTCTGACGTATTATTTTACTCATAATATCGTCATGGCCGGAGCGTTGTTTTTGATTGCCTGCGCCGATGATATGGCGGTGGCCATTCCGATGGCGATTGCGGCGGCGCTTGGGCATGCGGCGAAAGAAGGAGTAATCGTAAAAGGCGGCGAATGGCTGGACGCCATCTCGCGCGTCAAAGTAATAATTTTGGATAAGACCGGAACGCTCACGTACGGTTCCGTTGCCGTGAAGATCGCCGTGTTTGAACCGGATGTTTCCGAAAAAAGATTTTGGCGCGCGGCGGGTATCGCGGAAAAATTTTCCGATCATCCGATTGCCAAGGCGGTGTATCGCGAAGCCGTAAAAAAATACGGCGAAATTCCGGATCCGGAAGATTACAAACTCATTCTTGGGCGGGGCGTGCGCGCGAGAAAAGACGGAGAAGATATTTTAGTGGGCAACATGTCCATGATTTACGACCATGATGTCGCTCTTTCCGAAAATGCGCGGAACGCTTTTGACGGAGCCGGAGCGCGGGGAGAAACGGCATTTTTTGTCATTGCCAACCGGAAAATATTGGGGGTTGTTTCCGTTGCCGATGTGATTCGCGCCGAGGCGAAGGAATCAATGAAGAAACTTCGCGACTTCGGCATTCGCGTGATCATGCTCACAGGAGACAACGAAGCCGTGGCGAAAGAAACGGCCCGCGCGCTCGGCATTACCGAATATCGTTCCTCGTTGAAACCAGAAGATAAGCTTCGCGAGGTGGAAAAACTTTTACCTTCCGGTCTGGTCTGCATGGTGGGCGACGGCATCAACGACGCGCCGGCTCTTTCCCGCGCCGATGTCGGGGTGGCGATGGGAGGCGGCGGAACGGCGGTTTCCGTGGAGGCGGCGGATATCGTTATTTTAAACGACGATATTTCAAAACTTCCCGACATGATAGATCTCGGACGGCGGACGGGGAGGGTGGTTGACATAGACATCGTCATTTGGCTTTTGAGCAACGCGCTCGGCTTCTTTCTCGTTTTTACCGGTATTGCGGGGCTCGCTTTCGCGGCATTTTATAATTTCGCGACGGATTTTTTACCGTTGGGAAATTCCGCTTT
>JBAYGK010000090.1:0-6202 GCA_041666665.1 Minisyncoccota bacterium | reverse complement strand
TTGGAAAAGGTCGAAAAAAGCGGAATTTCGCTCCGCAACATTACAAAACATTAATATTTAAAAGTCAAAATCGCACACGGTATTTATCCACTTTTACTGTCTAGACAAAGCAGTCCACTTTATACCATCTGGTAAAACTATTGCCATTTTTCCTGTTTCCGGTTTTAAAAAATCGATGCAACGCTCAATAAATAAAATCTCTGTTTTTTGATTGTCTCGAGTTTTTTTACCATTTTGTCCAAGCATAAATTTTTCAAGATATGAGTGCTCGTTTCTTTTTACATTCGCACCAAACGGAGGATTGGTTACTATTACATCAAAATTATTTTTCTTAAAACCGTGATTTTTCATGTTCATTTTGTCTATATCTTCCAACGCATCAAAACCAATAACATTTGTGTGTCCGTCATCGTGAATAATCATGTTCATTTTTGCGACGCGGGCGATTGAATCATTTATTTCAATCCCAAAAAGATTATTTTGTGCAAAATCATGCCAAAAACGAAATTTTTCCGCTTCGTCGTTTTTATTAAAATCTTCCGACTGTTTTCTTACTGTATCAAGAGAATGCAAAAGAAATCCACCGGAACCACAAGCTGGATCAAGAACAAGGTCATCACTTTTTATGTCCATCATTTTTATTGCGAAGCTAACTATCTCACGTGGTGTAAAATATTGTCCGCTTACCCCCTTGAAAAAACCTTCCATAAACTGTTCAAACGCGACGCCTTTTACATCAAGGTCTGTTTTGTTAAGGGAAATACTCTGCAAATGCCCAACGACGGTATACAGTTCTTCTGGTTCAATTTTTAAACTTTCCTTAAAAACTTCTGGATCTTTTTGTTTCGCCTCCTGATAAATCGCATCTAACCTTTTATAAACATTTTCGGCTTTTTCGTGTGTTTTAATTTGAAAGTCATAGTACTCACCTGTTTTTCGACCCTTCTTTTCATCTCTAATTTTTACAAAAATAATTTTGCACAGTTCATCAAAGGCGACCGTTGGATTTCTTTTTCCTCCCGCCCAAAGCGTATTTTGTGATTTTTCCAAAGCACGCTTTAATTCTGACTTATCAAGTATTTTTAAGTCCCAATCCAGATCTCCTTTTTTAAAACGGTACTCTTCAATTTTTCCATAAGAAACTGAAATATCTGTAATCGTCGCTTTTTCGGGTTCTTTATCATTCCATACGTCGGTTTCCATCGCACGACGAGTATTACCAGCAACACAAATGGCAAACGGTGCATGAAGTACCCGAGCATTGCCAATTGCCTGCTTGACGGCTTGCTCAAATTCCGCGTCTGATATTCCGTCTTTTTTGCATTCAACAACAATATAAGGTTTCTTTTTTGCGTTATCCTCATAAATAACGACATCAGCAAAAAAACGAGGAACACGAGCAGGCATTTCCGTTTCAAGTTCTATGCGGTTTGCCGGATAATGGTATTTTTCTATCAAATCAAAATAATATTCAGCGCGAACTTTTTCCTCGGGATCATTTAAGTTTTCCTTATGTCCGGATGGTAAATATTCAATTTTTGTGCCATTATTCAAAACACGGAAATATCCTTTCTTTTCACCTTCTTTTAAGATTTTCTCAAATGTATTTTCCATGTTAATGTTTGTTTTTTAAAAAAATATACTAAACAAAGACACACAAAAACCGCCCATTACGAGCGATTACTTTGCCCATTTATTTTTTTCTCGCACACAACACGAGATAACTCATATGTGAATGAGTTCATTTTTTGTTGCTGAGGTTTTTATTAAGCGTTATTCGGAAACACAAAAGGTCCTCCGAACACGTCCGATGATCCCTTTCGGGACCACCCCACACCCTTTCGGGTAATGGACCTCAGCAACGAGTAGACGGTCGGGGGACCGTTTCTGTTGCTGAGGAATATTTTCCGCCATGCCCGAGCTTTCCGCCCGAGTTTAGGCACTATTTTTTCGTCCGCGTTTCGGACTTCTTTATACTAACAAAAAACTCGCAAAAACGCGAGAAAAATTTTTAAACGCTTATTTTCTTTATCCACGCCATTTAATTTTTTGACTTGACTTCTCGGTTGTGTTGATATATACTTGCTTTGGTGCTTGTAGGGCGTGCCCTCTCACGGCTTTCAAGCTGTAACCAGGCACCAACAAAGTATGTCACTCATAAGGTGGCATTTTTTGTTGACTAAGGAGTTGTAAATAAATAAAGTATCCATTTCGCTTCCATATTTCCGCAATCTTTGATTTTTACTCAATCGCAAATCTTTCACTATAGCTCGCTATGCCTCAATATTTGCTCAATCGTAAAAATAAAATCTTACGAAAATCTGAAACCGAACTGAATACTTTATTTATTTACAACTCCTAATCTTCCTCCGGCACGCCGTGATGGAATATTCTCGTCATCGTGTCTTGATTCATTCCCCAAAACGGAATGATGCTCCAAAAAAACAGTTTGTCACTTTCCACCTGTTTAATGATGATTTTGCATCGCTCTCTTTTTATCATTGCGATAAATTCAAAATATGTTACTTTTTTCATCGCGTGTTCCCATCGGTTGTTTGTTTTTATATGTTCAAACTTCGTCGTTTACGGAGGACTGTCCTCCGTATTTTGTAATATGATTAAACATTCTTTTTCGGGTGCGCTTCTTTCCAGTTTTGATACGCTTCTTCCGCGAGGGCGTTGCCGAGTTCTCGCGTTTTATTTATTATTTTTTGATTGCCGGTCTCTCCAAATCTGCCGACAACGCCCGGACGGACAAAGGGCGCGGCAAATAAATCGTTCGGTTTTTTTATCACTCCCGAAAGCGCATCCGAAGCGTAAACGGCGGGCGAGTGGTCCAGCCCGAAAAAAAGCGGCGCAGACCATCGTTCCTCCAACTCGCGGATTTCCTCCTCGTTTGATTTGACGGAGATGGAGGCCACCGCTTTTATTTGCACGCCCATTTCGTGAAGCGCCTCCATCACGGGGTCAAGCGACACTCCCGTAACAACCAAATCCGTTACCACGAGCGCCCTCTCCATGGGCAGGTCGGATGTTTTTTTCATTTCTTTTTTGACGCGCTCAAGATATTTTATGATTTTCTCCTTCTTTTCTTTCTTCTCTTCCCCTTCTAAAAATTTGCTTCCGGCGATATATATTATTTTGGGTGCCGCAAAGCCCTTTTCTTTATACGCCATGCGGAAGATTTCCCGAAAAATGGCGGTTGGTATTCTTCCCGACGCGTCATCGCCGACGATAAGCTCTATTTCCCCGGACTCAAGAAGCGACGTAAGTTTTTCCATGATTTTTCCAACGGGAATTGATAATTGTCCGAGCGCGAACTCCGCTTTGCGTTCCATCTCGCGCGTCATTTTGTCCTGCTCGCTCTCTGGTAAAGCCGGCACGTTTGATTCGGGGTTTATCATGCATACAGTATAGAAAAAATATCGGCATACGGGAAGAGCGCTCTCCGAATTCTCTCGTGGGAATCCCCTCACCGTTTTTTGCAAGTGCATAAAAATCGCTCCGATAATATTTCGGAGCGATTTGGTTTTCTTTCAATCGGAGTTACTCTGTTTTGTTTTCCAAAACCGAGAACATTTGAAGTACGGTGCGCGGTCCTCCGAAAATAAAATCGGAATGGCGCCCTTCGGATTCCCTCATCTCAACAAAAAGATCTTTTTCCGCGAACAGACGGATGTGATTCAAAGGAAAAAGGGTGTCTTTTTTTGCCGATAAAACCGAAATTCGTATTCCTTTTTTCTTGAGCGCAAACAGATGTCGGCGTATGTCCGCCCGGGCGATATTGGACATTTCCATAAAAGAACGATAGGGGTGGGAAAGAATTTTTTTAAAGGGGCCGGCGCATACGCGGCGGGTTTTTTCCCAAAAAATTTCCCGTAAAAAAGCTTCTTTTACTCCGAGAAAAATTTCTCTCGCGTAGGCGAACATAAATCTCCACGGATTTCGCCCCGGACCGATTCCCGCCGGATTGACGAAAACGATATTCCGAAACCTCGCCGGTTCCATCATCGCCGCAAGCGTTACCGTGATCGCCCCCTCGGAACACGCGGCGACATCCACGGTTTTCGTCTTGTTTTTTTTGAGTATGAGTAAAAGAGCCTCCGCTTTTCGGACGGAAATATCCGAAAATCCGGCATTTTTTTTCTCTTTGTTTTTTTCGGATGCGGTCGCGCCATCGGAAAGTCCCGAGGAGATATTTACCGCGATGACATTTTTTGATTCCGCAAATACGGATAACGATTTTTTATAGAAATCCAAAGATCGCGCGCCCCATCCCAAAACAATCAAAACGGGAACATCGCTTTTTTTGTCGCTTTTTGAGGAGAATAATCGTACAAGTTCCGACCCTTCTTCGTACCATATGGGATTAAAAGGGATTTCATCTTCTCTTTCCATTCTTTTCATCCTTCGCAAAATATTTCAAACATGCAAAACTGCGAAGAATAATACCTGATATTTCACGCGCTTGCAAGCGGCAATCTTTACGCGAGTTTTTTTACATACTCAACGACTTCGCCGATTTTCGTATCCGACTTTTCAAGGAATTGCGCGTTCAGCCGTTCCGCCGATTCTTTCAGTTGATGATCGGGTTGAAGGTTGGTTAAAATAATGACCGGCTTGATGAAGCACATGTCCGCACCGCGGAGCACCTCAAGAATGCTCATTCCGTCGCGCCCGGGCAACATGAGATCAAGCAAAATAATATCCGGCTTGTGTATCTGCACAGCGACGATGACGTCGTTTCCGCTTTGCACCTCCCGTACGATGAATCCGGATCGGGAAAGCTTGTCCACAAGCGCGCGATTAAGGGCGGGATCGTCTTCCACGACGAGAACCGTCTTTTTTAAAAATTTTGAGAAAATACCCATATCACCAGAATACCACGAAACAAACCTGAGCGCATGTGAAAAACGACCGCAAAAATTCGGCTTGAAGCAAGGTCGGATTTTGTTTGGGGTTATCCTCAGTACAACTATTTGCGGTTTATGTCGTCAAAAACTCCTCTCATGACATCGCGCAAATCGCTTTGGAAATTTCCGCTTTCTTGTTGTGATGGGGGCGTTCCCTTTCCTTTTTCTTTTTGCTTCTTTTTTTCTATCGTCTCGTAAGCAACCGAAATTTTTCCCATTATTTCGTTCGTATCCCTTCCGTCTTTGGCGTGCTTATCCGGATGCCATTCGCTTGATAATTTGCGATATGCCCGATGTATTTCCGCATTGGGCGCGCCCGAAGAAACGCCCAGCACTTCAAACGGGTCTTTGCTGTAAAAATGTTCCAAGTTTTCATTCGGCATAAGGATGTATTTTTTTATTTTTAAGGGAGAGCATCGCCACGTTACCCGATTCTCTCGGCGCAGTTTATTGAACCTTCCTCTGTCGGTTTGTCAGACCTTGTTTCTACAACATAAATTTCCAATTTTCCCGAATCGTTGACGGATAATTGCAATTCTTTTTGCGAGGTATAACTTTTCTTATATTTGTAATACTTGATATTGGCACTAACAACGTCTGCTTCTTCAAAGTTACCATAATGATCATAGGCATTATAATATTGTACTTCCTCCCCGTAAACAGATCCCCTCGCCCTAATTTTTCTCCCCCGTCCAAAATTCGGCACCTGCTGTAAAACGGCAACCGCTTCTTCAAAAGTGAGGGGTTCGCCTTCGCGCGTTTTCCCGCTTTCTATATCAACTAAAAAATACGCTGGCCAATCGGGAATTTTTGAGTGTAGTTGCAAGAAATCCAGTTGTTTATCTTTAAGTTTTTTCTCAATCCCCACCACGTTCTCTCCCACCACCACGACAAACGGAATATGTCCGGCGGGAAATTCGCGAAGGGCAAGTTCGGGGAGTTTTCGGAGAAGCGGAGCGAATATGCCGAGAAATTCGTCTTCGCTCATGCCGGTACTTGTGTGTTTCAGGTATTCTTTTTCCAGAAAGGTTTCAATCTGGCGGTAAAACTCTTTTTCCAGCCGTTCGTAATTTTCATATATTCTCGTTTGCCGCGATTCTTCCATAAATTTGGCGGTCAATTCTTCCGCTTCCGCCTTTTTTGCGAGCGGCACGGTTGCGTATTTTTCCGTTTTTGCAAGCAGTTCGCGGGCTCTTTCCAAACTTTGTTTTGAATATTCAACGGTGCGGTACGGAATCGTTCCGGCGTTTTCCAGTCCCGGCAGAACTCTCTGCACTAATCCGTAGTCG
>JBAYGK010000089.1:0-6351 GCA_041666665.1 Minisyncoccota bacterium | reverse complement strand
GTTCGGTGCGCTCACCGCAAGTCACAGCGAGCGAGGTCTTCGCTAGGTCTGACCTAGATAATTGGGTCTGGCCCCATTATTTCCCATTATTTATCCCATTATCTGTATTTGGATATCGCTGAATCTGATATATCCACACCAATATGTTGCTTTTTTATAAAAAAACTGATATATTAACAACCATATGTCATTTAATCCGATATACCCTATAGATTTGGCGTTTTTACCGACGAAAGAACCTCTTAAAAATGAGGATTTTTCGGAGGTTTTACTCAAAGCTCGCGTTGAGCTTGCGGAGCTGAAAGGCGCGGCGGGACAAATTCCGAATCCGTTGCTTTTGACGGCGCCTTTGCTCGTGCGTGAATCGGTTGAGTCATCGGGGGTTGAAAATATCAACACGACCGTCGTGAAAGTTTTGGAAAACCAACTTTTACCGAAAGATGAACAGCATGCGCCTGATAAGGAAGTTTTGCGATATCGCGAGGCGTTATATTGGGGTGCGAAAGCTGTCGGTGAATTCTCTCTGTCCAATAGAACCATCCTCGGTATTCACAAACAGCTTATTGAAGAACACGGCGGAATGTATCGGCGAGAACAAAATCACATCGTTAATTCAAAAACCGGAGAAATTTTATACACGCCTCCGCTTCAAGAAAGAATCCCGGAGCTTATCGGCAATTGGGAGAAGTTTGTAAACGACAGTAAAGAATTGGATCCGCTCATCCGTGCGGCAATCGCGCATCAACAATTTGAATCAATTCACCCGTTTCTTGACGGCAACGGGAGAACCGGGAGAATATTAACGGTGTTGCAACTCGTTCGCGATGAAATTTTGGATTATCCGATTTTATTCATCAGCGATTATATAAATAAAAACCGAAATGAATATTATCGGCTTCTTCGCGGTGTTAGCATGAACGACGAATGGAAGGAATATATTTCTTTTATGTTGCAAGGGTTCTATTTGCAGGCAAAAGAAACGAAAGAAACCTTGAAAAACATCATTGTCTATCATCATGAACTCAAACAGAAAATAAAAACGGAACACTCAAAAATTTATTCCGCCGAACTTATTGAAGCGCTTTTTCTTTTCCCGGTTATTACTCCGACAAAATTGGCGGAAGAAATCGGCATTCATTACACTACGGCAAGCGGATATTTAAAAACGCTTGAAACGGCAGATATCCTGCATTCAATGAAGGTTGGGAGGAATCACTTTTATGTAAACAAAAAGTTGGTCAAAATGTTGAGCAAGTAAAATATTTTTATCGCCTTCGCCGCGCCGGTATGGTATTCTAAAAACAATCGGTTCGGCAAGTTGGTTCGGTGAGCTCACCGCAAGTTACCGCAGGCAAAATCCGTTAAACATATTTATGGATAATTTTACAAAAGAAGAATTGGAAGAAGCTCTTCGCGCCATCACTTCCACCATAGGCAAGTGCGAGAAGGTGTTGCCAAAATTGAAAGAAGGCGCTTCTCAGCACACCCTGCTCGTTCGCAGGATTAAGGCGTTTCATATCGCGTCGTCATTGATTATGAAAGAGATGGAGAGAATGCCAAGCGAGACACCCTAGTGCCGTTACAACTTAGTTGTTTCTGTGTTCGCGATAAAATATTGAGCATAAAATCATTTTTTTGCGACTCGGCATTGCACAATTTAAGTTGTAACGGTACCGGTGCCTTCATCGCTCGTTGCTGAATAGAATTTGGTTTGTGGTATACTTATATGCATATGAAAAACTCATCTATTTATATTGTGATTGCTTTATCGTTTGTTTGGGGTTCGCCGGTTTTTGCGCTGGTATCCGCCAATACTTTGGCGCCGATCATTCAACCGAAAACAATAATTGCGCCGGTTCCGGTAAAAATCGTTGTCCCGACGAATGTGACGGCGGGGAAAACCGAAACGGAGCTAATGCCCGCAGATCCGTTGGAAAAACCGACGGTGAGTATTTCGACGACCGAAAAGATTATCATGCCACCCGATGATTTTGGAAAAACTGCGATACCTCCCGATCCGTTTGATAAACCAACGGCGATTATTCCGACGACCGAGAAGACAATCAGACCTCCCGATCCTTTGGAAAGGAATGCGATGCCACCGGATGATTTTGGAAAAGTTTCTATGCCGGACGATCCGCTGGATAGGAATACCATGCCCGACGATCCGTTTGGAACGCAAACGGCGAGCCTTCGTTTGGTGAATGAGATTACGAAAGGCGGGATGGTTTCGGAACCGGGAAAACTTGAAAATACGGGTCCTCGCATCTTTAAAAACATTTCGGAAAAAGATTTGGAACAACCCGAACTTGCAACCGTTTTTGCAAAAGAAGTGAAGACCGCGATGCCGGGCGTAAAAAATATCGCGCTTGAAGAAAAGACCGTGCAAGTTACCTATGAACGCGAAGCGAAAGTTTTTGGCTTTGTCCCCGTGAAATACGAGATGACGGCGGAAGGGAATATTGAAACGGGAAAAGTGAAGGTGGCAAAACCGTGGTGGCTCATATTCGCAAAAAACGATGCGGGAAAGTTTGAATCGGCGCTTAATGATTCAAGGGACACGATAGGGGAGCTTGGCGAAATAACGAGTCTCAAAATGCAGATGGACATGGATCGCAGAGCCAAAATAATAGAAACGCTCAGCAATATCATAAAAAAAATATCGCAAACGGAAGAATCAATCATTCAGAATATGAAATAAAATCGAATAATCGCGTCAAGAATCTTTTTCAGCGCGCCTGTTTGTGGTAAAATAATACGCATGTATCGCTTTATTTCCCGATTCGGCGTATCGGTCGTTTCATCTCTTTATCTTCTGTTTGCGGAGTTGCCGTTTTTGGATCGCGAGATCAGCATGTCTGTTTCTCCGTCCGATGCCGGATTTTTGGAACTGAAACGCCAGATCGTTTATTTTGTTCTAATCTTATTGATTGCCGAAATTTTGGCATATTTTTCTCCGTCTGAAATAAAAAAACAGGCCGATGTGCTCATTATCAAACTTTTGGTTTATGTTGGAAACGGCATTGTCGCGTTCATCTTGTTTATGCGTTTAATGAATTTGTAACATGGTCGGTTAATGGGTCAGCCCCATTTTTCATTTTCTTCCGTTTTTTTTGTTTCTTTTTCCTGTTTATGAAGTTATACCTACCGCATAAACACCTATCAATATGGAAACATTCAAAAAAATCAATAATGCGGTCGTTTTGGGAGTGGCGGCGATTTTGCTCGGGCTCGCTCATAATTTTCTGTTCTTTGAGAAAAGTCCGGGAATAAATTTCTTTTTGTTCGCCGCGCTCATTTTGGCAATCGGATGGGCGGTAAACCTGAAATTCGGGAGGAGCGTTGAAAAGCAAAAGCTTGTCCTTTTTTTACCGATTCTCTTTTTCTCTTTCATGATATTCGTGCGGTCAAGCGAACTTCTTGCTTTTTTTAACGCGGTCGCCTCGGTTCTTCTTTTCTTCATTCTGGCTCGTTCTTGCGAAGGGAAGCCCGTTTCGGATTTTTTGCCGGAGGATTATGCAAAAATATTCTTTCTCCCGTTTAAATTCATCGCGCCGTTTTGGAAAACGCTGTCGGAAATTTTTATTGAGCTTTTTGCGATCCGAAAAATCGCAAAAAACCATCCGCACGCCCGGGAAATAGCCCGAGGCACGCTCATGTCGCTTGTCGCGCTTCTGGCGTTCACTTTGCTTTTTTCCCAAGCGGACGAATCCTTCAATAATTTTGTTCAGTCAATCGTTTCATTCAACTGGCGCATTGATGAGGAAGTTTTCGGTCGGATTATCTTGTTTGTTTTGGTCAGCTCGTTTTTCATCGGGGCTTTCGGGTATGCGTTCGGGAAACGAGAAGAAAATGCCGGCGCTCCGGAAGAAAAAACGCGAAATGCCGGCGCGCTTGAAATGAAAATTTTTCTCGGCTCAATCAATGTTCTCTTTTTCATTTTCATTATCCTGCAACTGGAACATTTGTTCGGCGGCGGCGGAAGCGTTCTCTCGGAAGGAATTACGTATGCGGCTTACGCCCGCAAAGGGTTTTATGAATTGATGCTCGCGGCGATTTTGTCATATGCCATCATCGCAACGGCGGAGAATCAGATTGCGAAAAACGGAAATTCGCACTTCCGGTCATTTAAGCTCTTGAGCGCCGCTTTGATTGTTCAGACGGTGGCGATTCTTTTTTCCGCGTTTATGCGCCTGTCGCTGTATGAGAATGCGTACGGTTTCAGCACTATTCGTTTGTACAGCCACGCGCTTATGATTTGGGTCGGAGTCGTGCTCTTTCTTTTGATGCGGCATATTCTTGGCGGAGGAACGAGAACAAAATTCGCCATGCAGGTTTTTGTCTGCGTCATACTTTTGCTGTTCTCCATGAATCTGATCAATCCCGACGCATTCATTGCCAAAAGAAATCTTGAACGCTACGAGCTCACGGGGCGGATAGACGCGGCATATCTCGCCAATTTATCCGATGATGCTATTCCGTATACCGCAAAGCTTTTGGATGATCCCGATGAAACCGTTCGCTCAAATTTTGCAAAGGAACTGTACCCCTCTCTTCGGCACAGGACAAAAGCAACCGAAGAGGGGTGGCAATCATTCCAAATTTCCCGCGCGCGCGCCCAAAAAATACTCTCGCCCAAAGAAGCGTACATTAAAACGATCTGGGAATTCGGGACGGTCACGATTATTTAAAAACGATTTTTCGGGTTTTCCCGCCACAGGCATTTGCGGGGCGGAATTTTTTGTCGTTGTCTTTTTTTTATTTTTTACTATATAATGCATTATGTAACGATTAAAGAACCGTATTTCTGAAAGGGCACAGCGTCATTTTGGGCGATTGAACACGGCAAATTCATTTTTTTATTGATGACGGTGAAATTAACGGAATGAGAACGGTATTAAAACGCAACAAAATATTTCATGCCTCAAGAACTCAACAAAATATGGAACGCCGGAAAACTCTTTGAGCCGAAGCCGGAATCGGAACAACCGGCAAAACAGCCGGAGTCCGACCCCAACCCCTCCACCGTCAAACGCAAAAAGAGCGTCATCGGCGCTTTTATGGATACGCCACTGGAAGATCCGTTTAAAGAGAAAGTGGAAGCGGTGTTGAAAGGGATTGAAGAAGTAAAACCCGAACCCGCGGAAAAAGCGCCCGATACGGAGAATCTGGAAAGCAACGGCATTGTCGTTGTCGGTCCGCTTGAGGAAGAATTTTACCCCAAAGAATTTTTCAGCAACGACAACAAAAGCGCGCAACTGTTTGTTTTGAACAGCTTTAAAAACAAGATATTGGCATCGGCTCGCCATGTGAGCGAACAGCCATCAACCGCTCTTTCTTCCTATACCCTAACCAAAAAGATGAACGATTCGGAAATTCGCGCGGAACTTCCGAAAAACCACATATTCTCGCAAGACGACCTCTGGATGATTGCCGATCTCATAAAAAGCGACAAAGTTCAACACGGTTACGCTAACCTATTTTACGTGGAAGCGGGTGCGCTGGTCCTCGTCGTCTACGTGGGCTGGGATGGGTCCGTGTGGTGCGTCAACGCTTGGGATCCGGACGAGTATGGTCAGTGGTTCGTCGGGTATCGTGCCTTCTCTCGCAACGGTTGAATTTTTGAACCTTTGATATTTTGACCCTTTGCATCTTGTGTGCAGAGGGTCGTATTGTATTTTTTCTATTTTTTACTATAATGCACTATGTAACAGTTAAAAATTAATAGATTTTTTCTATGAAGAAAATTCTTTTCTTAGCTTCGTTGTTTTTGTTTCCGCTCACATCGTTTGCTTCCCCCGTTTATACGGTTTCCGGTTGCGAAACGGCGGCCGCGAACGGCGATTATTCGCTTAACGGCAAGTGGAACAACGGCGACCATGAAGTCAGCGTGTACGAAAATACGAGCGGAACAAAATTATATTTTTCCGGCGTCAACCGCTGGTATTTGAGTTCGGTTCTTTCAAGCGGCGATGATAACTATTATTATGGAAATACCGTCCGATCCGAAACGTCTCCGGTCGCGCCCCCCGAAATATATCTTCCTCAATTGGGTACCGGTTCCTCGTGCGTTGTTACGGAGTACGGCGTTGCTCCTTCCTTGTTTTCTACAACTCCGTCGGTTTCTTCTCCCGTGCCGAGTGCTCCGGCCAATCCTTCTATTAAAAAAGCATCCAATCAGGCCGGAGCCGCGGCCTTTGCCGGTATTCCCGCGTTTCTTCCGTTTGCCGGAGCGGCGGCCGTATTGCTGGCATTGGGATGGTTCGGCGGCGTCCGTTGGTCGGCACGCAAACAGCAATCTTAATCAAAGCAACAAATCGTTAAAAAAACCGGAGCACAATGCTCCGGTTT
>JBAYGK010000088.1:0-6374 GCA_041666665.1 Minisyncoccota bacterium | reverse complement strand
TTTTTTTATTGCCCGGAGATAAACAACATGCGACCTCATCTTTCATGAACATTTCATAAAAAATGATAAAATTTTTTTCTATTTCTTCTCTTCTCGCCAAATCCATTAAAATGTCCTTCATAATTTATTTTTTGCTTTTCTTGTTGAGTTCTCCGCTATTAAAACCGTCGCCAAGAAACACAAAATGATAACCCGATAAAAACGCTGTGCCAATTAATCGTCCGGAAATTTGACCAGCCTTTTATTATATCAATTGCTTGCCAATACGCCCAGAGTCTTGGGCTGTGCATAAAAAATAACCCCCATGCCAACAGTTGTCATGCGATTTTCGCACAAAATTCCTTTTGCAAATCATTCCACCCTCACATAATTCCACTTCGCCGTGCCGAAGACGTTGTCGGACATTTTAAATTTTGTTTCGCCGGAAAAATTTTTCGCTTTCCCGTCTATCATGATTTTTTTACCCGGCGGTTCATACGTGAACTCGTTTCCCGATGTTTTGTCCTGCTCGCTTTTAAGTCCGTTCGCCTGCGGGACCATGCTGAAAGCGCAGGATTTGTTGAGCGTTGCCGAAGTATCAATGCCCGAAAACTTGTCGCCATATCCTTCGGGAACGCCGAACATGGCAAACCGGAGTTCGTATTCTCCGCCAAAAGTATTCGTATCTTCGCTTCCGTGCCCGATCAAACGCTCGGGCATGCTCTCCGAATCGGCTTTTTTGAAATCAATAAATCCCGAACCGCCGTAGCGCTTCGCGTCGCGCTTCCACATCTGCCCGCATTCTTTGCTTGGGCTTTCCACGTTTTGTTCGCTTTCAAATTTCGCGAAGTATTGCTGTTCAACAACGAGAACGTCATCGTACTCGGGCTCGTATTCCAGCGTTTCGGAAACATGATATTCCCCTTTTTCCTTATATGTTCCGTGCGCCCAACCGAGCGTCATTTCGTTTTGTTTCTGCCACTTGAACGATACCGTTCCGCGCCAGCCCGGTCCGCATTTCTTTTCGGTTGTGATGGGAACATTGCCGTTTGCCGCATTGTTCAATTCCGCATTGTTCGCGATCAAAACGACCATTTCAATATTTTCTTCGGGAAGTTCGCGGCAAAATGCGCGCTTTTCCAAACCCGTCCAGTCCTCGTACATCCATTCGCCGTTCACTTTATAGAGCGCCTGCAAACCGTGCGAACCCTTCTCGTCATTGCCGGTAAAACGGCTCGGATTAAAAGTTATCTTTTTTACCTTTTCGTTCGGAAAGAAAATCATGTTGTACGTCATCGCGCCCTTTTCCAGCTTGATCGGATAGAGCGTTTCTTTGTTTGAGGTTATCGTTTCTCTCTTTACGGATTTGTAAAACGGCGTGATTGCGGGAAAAAACGGTTCGTCAACATATCGCAAAAACGGCCGGCGATTCCAATTCCAAAGCGCAAAATCACGATGAATGTGCGAAAAATCATCCAAAAGCATCATCGCTCCGCGAATATCATTATTCGTCCCCAAGGTAAGCGCGCGGTATACATGGTACGGATCGCCCTGCGATTGTTGAACGAGAAAATAAAACCAGAGATACAGCGCATATTCATGATTTCCGACCAGAGAAAAAAGATCCAAGTCGGTCTTCGCGAAAAACCATTTGTCATATCCGTGCTCGCTCGCATACGAATGATACACGTAATCTTCCGACCATGTGGCGGTCGCCTCCATAAGCCACATCGTATCGGGCCTGTCATATACGAGGTTCATCCAAAATTGATGGCAGTGGAACCATTCGTGCACCGTCGTCGTTTTTGTTCCCTTTTCATCAAGCGAGTCAAGAACTTTTATATCGCATTGTCCGACGGCGGACGAAGCATTCAAACTCGCCTGCCCGTCGGCGCCGAGAGATGAGTCAACGAGAGCAATTTCAGTTTTTTTGTATTCCCTTCCGAAAAAAGTTTTGTACCGCGGCGCGGCGTCGCGGATCGCCTGCGCTATCCATTCGGCCTTTTGCTTTTCACCTTCTCCGGCATACAAAACATCCGCGTTTGGCAAGGCTTCCATTGAGTCAAAATTCAATACCGTTTCCGCGCGCGCAACGGGAACCGCGCTCATTTTTTCAAGAATTCCTTTTCTTTTCTCGTCGGTATGGTTCGGATTCCAATAGCTCTCCTTCTCTTTCGGTGAAATGAGGAAAGGAATCAGCTTCGCTTTCGCTTCGGGAGAAAAAGTCTCCCATTTGGAATGAATGAGCCCAAAAAGAAAAGCATGGTCTTTGGAAATATCTTTCGCCCCGCGGTATGTCTCGGGAAGCTCCGACGGCTTGCCGTAGAGCGCGCGGACGGACAAAAGCGCGTATTCTTCCGCTTGTATCTTTCCGCCGAAAAATGCGTCGTTTATTTTATCATGGGAACTCGTTTCGGCCTCCTTAAAATCTTCGCCCGCCTTCGCCATTTCCTCAAGCATTTTTTGAAGTTCCGCATCCGACACCTTTCCCGAAAAATCTTTCATTTCCGCGACATCGTCCGCCGAATCGCCGTTTCCACCTTTTCCTAAAAACGCAAAAACGATTATGAGCAAAACGGCAAGAATCGCCGCGCCCAACATGATATTTTTCTTGTTCATGCATCCATTATATACCACCATCAATAAACGTGAAAATCTTAATCGGCGCATTGTTTATTTGCGAACAGTAACTGCTCACGCCCGCATTGCCGGTTCGGGGTTGCACCCCGTATCGCCGGAACGGGGTTGTACCCCGTTCCGAAACGTTTGAACATTTAAACGGGGCTTTTATTTACATTAAACTTTAAGCAAGCATCTCAAACGTCATGGACTGAGGTACAACCCCACTCCGGCGACGATTTACGGCGGTATTTTTGTGGTGTTGAGCAGTTACTTCGGGAGAAATTGACAATTTAATGCAAATATGCTACTATAAAATCTGAATTGCACTCTTTTACATCAACCATTTTTAGGAGAAAATCTTATGAAGCAAGAAGATATCCCTTCATTGCACAAGGTGTTGTTCAAAGAACACCTGACCGCCGAGTCGCAGGAATTGTTTGACGATGCCGAATTCAAATTGCCTGAAATATTGGCGTATTTTGAAAAAATGAACGAAGCGGAAAAAAAGTATGACCAAGCGACGGGAAGATATCTTCCGGAAAGTCCGGAAGAAGAACTCCGCGACGCAAAATGTTTCGCCGCGCTCGCAATCGTTCACTTTGAACTTGCCGCGCATGAAATCGTCGGCTTTCCGGCGATGGAAACCGTACCGGTAACCATCCTTCGCAACGAAAAAATCGGGATCATACCCGTGAACAAAGTTAAGCCGTATTTCCGAAACGGTGAAAGCGCGGAAGAAATGTACCGAATCGCCGTTGCCAACGCGCAAAACTATATATGTTTGCGCGACGATGCGAGAAATTGGGAAAAATCCATAGCCGAATCAGCGGAAAAAAAATAATTCATCGCGGCCGAACAAACCGAATGTTGCGACGACGAAATGAAACAAATGCGGGAGGAAAAAACAATGAAAAAAGACGGCAAAACGATTATTGAAGCTTGCGATTATCCCGGCGGGGGAAAACTCACGTGGGAACTTCCGCCCGACGTTCTGGAAGAACTCTCTTCCCTTCCGAAAAATAAACGGGAGGAATATCTGAAAGACCTTGAACAAAGCTTGGCGGAAACGGCGCGGACCATGGGAACTATCGCCCTTAATCGCGGAATCTATTACGGCGTTCGCCTAAAATTCCATGAAGAGCTCAAGGAAGTGAGAAAAAGCTGTGCGGAAACAGAACCGCTTGAAAAATCGCATTTTATCCTTGCATAATAATACATAGACAAAAAAGCCCCGAAATTCGGGGCTTTCGTTTTTTTTAAAAAATAAATCCGGTTCACAAAGTCGGTTTTTTCTTTTTTTCATCCGTTTTTACTTCCTAACCACCCCTTCCAACTTCCCGAGAACCCCCAGCAAAAGCTCCGCATCCGATTTGGCAAGCCCGCATTTTTGAGAACGTCCGAATTGATTGAACATGCCGTTCATACCGTTGATGTCTGTTTTATCAACTCCGTCTTTCGCCAAAAGATTCATGGCGTTCTTTTCAGACAACATTCCGGCGAAGATGTCGGTTTTCTTCGTTCCGCAGGCGAACAGTTGAATCATTCTCTTCTCGCTTTGTATCAGAGCCAATGCGGGTTTCTTCCGATTTTTTGCAAGCAGTTTTTCAATGATATTCGTTTCAGAAAGAAGTATCTGCCGGAGCGGTTTCGGCATGCTTATGGAAGATACGAGAGAACGGAACAGTGAAATCAGGTCTTTGGCGTTTGCGTCCGTTTGAATGACGGAGGGAGTGGTGGTTCCCGTTATTTGGTAGAAATCGGCAACGCCGGGAAGAATGGTTTGGGTTGTGGTTGCCGAGGTGAAGATGCCGGTCGCGGGGTCAATGGTTCTTGCATAGAGTTCGTACTTGTCGGTTTTGTCGGGAACCTGCGAGGCGATGTCGGGATTGGCGTCAAAAAACGCTTGGGTGTCGTGGGCGGAAACGTAATAACGCACGGTTTCGGTTGACGGGACGAAGATCCATTCGCTTCCTCCCATATCGCCGGAGGTCATTGAACCCGCGATTTGGTTTTCAAATTTTTCGGTTTGATAGTTCATGCCGATGTGGCGACCGTCGGGAGTGACTGCATGGAGGTCTAGGTCGGGGATGGCGGGGTTTGTATAAATGGAAGGGGCCATATTGCCATTATTCCATAACGAAAATCTAAAATATTCAGTGTGTATTCCATATTGTATGGCCGCCTCATAAAGCCAAAATGCGCTTGTGCCAAACAGCAAAGATAAAAATATCTTGGCGGTCAATCGCGTTTTTTTCGGTTTCGTTTTGAAAAAACGAGGTGTCATGACCCAAATGAACAGGACGAGAGGAATGATAAATAGAAAATCAAATAAATCATGCAAAACTCCTCTCCTAAACTGAAGCGTCCAATCCATCATTTTCGTCAAGTTGTCGTCTGGGGCCATTCCGGGTGCAAATGGAGCAAAGAAAATCGGCAAAAAGAACAAATTATCCCCGAGGAAATCGGTCGGGAGAAGAACCGCTCCGGTTTTTTTGTTTGAAACATCTTGCGGAAGGATTCGCTCAGTCTTCACGGAAGCAAGATAAGGGGAGACGGAATCCATTCCGACATTGGTGAACCTTACCAAATTGTCAGGATCTTCAAATGCTTCATTCGTTTCCAAAACGCCCATTACATCAGTGTCCCATCTGGCCGAATTGGGTGTCAGCCAAAGGATTCCTCCGAATCCGTAGGGGGAACGATTGTATGTATTCACTTTATAGAGCACGACAGCTGAATCAACGGGATTCGCCACGCCCCAATCACCGATTCTTTTTCTCGCCTCAATTTGATAATAGGTGCCGGTATTGATTTCCGTCGTTTCACTCATGTTGTAGTGGAGCGTTTTGTCGCCGAAATTCTGCAATTCAAGCGGTTTCAATGATGAGTACGTTCGGTATTCGCTTTTCTTGTGAATTTCGGGAGTAAGCCAGCCGAGAAATTCTTTGGTGTAGGAACTCATGTGGGAAGGCGATGTTCCGGTTTTTTCTCCTTCAAGATGGTTGTGGGCGCCAAGAGCCATGAGATCCCATGCCGCAAATTGATTGGTTTCCGTGCCGTAATTTGTTTTATCCATGTTTCCAAGCAAATATACGTCGGCGGTTATGGTATGATTCGGCGAAAGTTCTCCCATCATATGTCCCGTTTCGTGCGCCCATAATCCCAGCGGATCTTGTTCGGCAATTGTCATGGCGTAAGGCGGATTGGGAATCGGTTGTACTTTATTGTTCCATGAAGCGGTACTCAATTTAGCAAGAGAACCCGTCATCTGTTTGGAATCTCCCGAATGTACTACCGAAACGATGTCGTACCCGCTCAAGTTGATACCCGATTTCACAATCGCGTCATACGCCAATTTTGATTCCACCCCGACGTAAGATCTCGTCGGTTTCGTCAATTTATACCACATCGGAAATACGGTGTATTCAACATTCACCGTTCCGTACGAATTCTCGCGATAGTAATCTTTCACGCAATACATCATATCATCGTAGTACGTTTTATCGTGTCCGTTCGGATACGTTTTTGCCGGTATGAGCTTACACGGCTGTTCGGTTTTTGAGGCAGATGTGTGCTTCACATCCGAAAGTTCGGCAAGAATCACCGCCACTTTCACCGTTTTCCCTTTCCATCCGTCTCGGGTTGTCCACGGGAAGTTGTCTTGGTTGCCGCTTTCCACCCCACTGGGACCGGGAATCGCATACGGCGCATCGCAGAAACCGTCATTGTCCGCATCATTACAACCTTCCTCCGGCGTGTCATAATCGCTCCAG
>JBAYGK010000087.1:0-6390 GCA_041666665.1 Minisyncoccota bacterium | reverse complement strand
ATTCGCTACCGCGACATGCAATAGCATTAATACTTATATCTTAAAATAACGATTACTGCAAGCATTTTCTCTGTGTTTTTGCAACTTTCGTTGTTTGAATAATTTCCAATTTCTAATTTTTAAAACGACGAAAATTTTAGACATTTTTAACATTAGACATTTTATTAGAAATTAGAAATTGGATATTAGGAATTCTGTTACATCTTTTCCGGCACGGGAATTCCGAGGAAGGTTAGGCCGTTTTTGAGGACGATACCGACGGCTTCCACAAGGGCAAGACGGTGTTCCGTGCGTTCGTTTCCAAGAATTTGGTTTTGTTCGTAGTAGGCGTTAAATTCGCGGCAGAGGTCAGTCAAGTATGCGGCGATATAATTCGGAGAAAGTTCGCGGCGGGCCAAAAGAACGGCATTCGGCAATCCTTCAAAAAGCATTTTTTCAAGCGCCGATAACGGTTCTCCTAGGGCAGTCCTAGCGGTACCGTCCGCTAGGACTGCCCTAGGAGAATTCGCTTTTCGTAAAATGGATTGGGTTCTTACGTAGGCGTATTGGAGATATGCGCCGGAATCGCCCTCAAACGAAAGCGCTTTTTCGGGGTCAAAAATAATATCCTTGCCGGGAGATTGTTTCAATATTGAATACTTTATTCCGGCAACGGCGATTTCTTCCGCGACCTTTCCTTTGTCTTCAATATCGCGGTCGGCGATTTTTTCCATCACCATTTCGGAGAGGGCGGCAATGAGCGATTCGGCGGTAATCACGTCGCCCGTGCGCGAGGACATCTTCCCCGTCGGAAGCCGGAGCATACCGTGCGAAATGTGTTTGGTTTTCTTTTCCAATTCCGGAAATACCAGCGACATCGCGCGAAGCAATACCTGAAAATAATCGTTTACCTCGTTTGCGGTAACGATAATGGAAGTATCGTACGGATACGCATCATGTTTTATTTTCGCGAGCCCCAATTCTTTCGCTTCATACGTCGGCAAACCTTCTGAGTTCAAAAATACGCGCGTATGCAAACCGTGTTCCTCGCCGGGAAATACCACGGCACCATCGCTTTTGAAAAATACTTTGTTCAGATTTTCTTCTACAATCTTTTTACCAAGCACGCCAGTCTCGCTTTCAAAGAAATAATAGTCAAAATGCGTGCCAAGCCTTTTGTAGATATATTCAAAATATTCCAGCGATATTTTTCGTCCCTCGTCGTAAATGCGATTTATTTCTTCGTCACTTCGGTCGTAAATTTTCTTGTTGATTTCCTGAATTTCCGTTTTATGCTCCTCATATGCTTGCGCTCCGATAGAATACGCCCGTCCGAGTTCGGCGGCGCTTTTGACTTTTGACTTTTGACTTTTGACTCCGTAAATCGCCTTCGCCACGTGCATGCCGACATCGCCCTGATAGCACGCGCGTTTTACTTCCGCGCCATTCGCCTCAATAATCCGCGAGAGCGCCTCGCCGAGCGTATTCGTCATCAGATGCCCGATATGAAATTCTTTGAACGGGTTGGGGTCTGTGTATTCAATGATGACGTTCTCCTCCGCTTCGTTTTTGTTTGTTCCATATTCAGCGCCGTTCTCCAAGATTTCCCCGATATGCCCGCGCACCACTTCGTCTTTCAAATAAAAATTGATGAACCCGGGACCGGCGACACTCATTTTTTCCACAGCATTTTTTATTTCTTCGGATTTCCACAGTTCGGAAATAATAAACTCCGCAAACTCGCGCGGTCCACCCTCGCGCCCTTTCGCGTTCATCATCGCCACATTCGTCGCATAGTCCCCGAAGTCGGCGGACTTTTCCACGACGAAGTCCCGGGCATCTCCGCCAAGGATTTTCTTTATTTCATTTTGTATCGTTTCTTTTATCATAATAAATTGTTGAATTCTTATAGCCGTCTCGTCGCCAGACGGGGTTTGTAACCCCGTCCGAAACATTTGGAAACAACACTGAAAGTGATATGTTCAAATGTTTCGAACGGAGGCACAACCTCCGTCCGGCGACGAGAAAATCTGTTTTAGTCTTTAATATATTGAAAATATACGCGCATTTTGCTATAATTCGGTCTTAATCCCCGCGGGTTATGGGGTTAATGCGTAAGGTTCTGTCCTTATGATACACTCCAACAAAAGTGCCGTTTGGTTCGCCAGACGGTGTTTTTGTTTTTCAAATCTTTACTACTATAATACACGCTCCAAAAAATTACGCAAAAAAACGCCCCGACCGAAGTCGGGGCGCACAGGTTTAAAACCTGATTTTAGTGTCTTGCGAACAATGTTCCGTTTTCAAAACATTCAACGAAACGTTTTGCCCGATCTTCGTCCAAGAATGAATGACGAATTTCTTCGTTTTCTTCTTTCCACAAAGAATGATATTTCTTCATGCCTTCCGCGAGCAATTCGCGGACGACTTTGAAGAGAGAGGATGTTTCAACGGCTTTTTGAGAATTGAGCAGAAGTGTCAGACTGTCGTCCAAACCCTTCTTTTCCGCATTGGCAAAATCAAATGCGCTTCTCATCACCAGCCCTTGGATAACGATCATGAGCTGTTCCGGGGAGATCATCAAGTATAATTTTACCGGTCCTTCAATAAAAACCTCAATGGCGCCCGCGGTCGCTTTTTCGGCAACGGAAGAGAATTGATCAAATTCTTCTTTTCTTTCCCATGTCTTCAAGCTCGCGTACTTCACAGCCATTTCGTCGTCGTCGTTTCCGAATCTTTCCGCTTGTTTTTTTGCCCACTCATAGTGGTCAATAAATGTTTTCGCGCCGGCAACGACCCGATATATATCGCTTTGCACGGCAGTGCTTCGGGAAATGAGAGAAGCAACCTTATCGGTCGTTTCTTCCAAATTGAGAAGTTTCGCCGCAACGCTGAGTGCATACCCTTTGGGTGCGGTGCGAGACAATGTCCGCGCGCCGGTCAAATGGGTATCCCATGATTTCCTTTCATGATCGGGGTTTTTGAGCAGAGCGAATGCGGTGTCATACGCATCATCGGCAACAAACGTAATGATACTGCCGGCACGCGTGATCTTCTGCAAAAGGTCTTTTACTTCTTCGGGGCCGAGTCCTTTGGATTCCGCCTTGAAGTAAGAGTTGGATGCTTTGGAGAGGGCCTTTTTAAAACGGCCCATTTCTCCTTTCGCGAGCTCTTCAAGAACCTCTATGCTCGCGAATTGGTTTTGAGGAGTATTAGCAATCATATACATCACTCCTTTCAATCAATTTTTGCTCGTCCTTCGCAGAGATCTTGTGAGTTGAAGTATCTACTCGTCTTCCGAGTATATAATCAGCTTCGCCCTCTACCGAGAAGCACGCGGTAACCAAGCACACGCCTTGTTGGCTTTCCCCGGGTTCAAGCGTTTCCGCTATTTCGGGAATGTACACTTGGTCGGTTGTTTTTTGACCAAGAAGCACTTTTTTGTGCTCGCTGTCGTATTTTTCAACGATGCGATTCCATGGAGTGACGGTACCGCCGGCAAATGAGATCTTTTGGAGCAAGATCGCAGGAGCGACCGCTTCAACAGGAACCTATTGGTTGCCTTTGCCGTCCAGACCTTTACCGCAGTATCCGGTGAAAGGATATTTTGCCGTTTCGGAAGAACCGATAGCAACAATCTTTTCTTGGAAACGGGTAATGTTGTCTTGGATTTTGATTCCTTTCAACGGTTTTTCGGTGATCATGCCGTTTTCAATCAGGAAGCATAGAGCTCCGTCAAGCATGAAGTCGCCATTTTCGGTATTTACCCAGCCGCCGTTAATTGATTTCACATAAACGCCTTTGACGTTTTTGGGAATCAAATTGGCCATTTCTTGAACGCTTTTCGGACCATCCTCGTCCGGTTCAATAACGGTCGTTGACATGCGCACTTGCGGAATCTTGTCAAAGAGTTCGGAACGTGAACGTCCGGACAAACCGTTTTGACGCATGACTTCGCCAAGCTTCGCATCAATACTGCCGGCAACTTCTTCCAGCGTGTAGTGATTGTTCAAGGCGCCGACTTTTTGACCGTTTGCGATAAGGGCGACCTTTTTGCATTCAACGCCGTATTCATCAAACTGAGGCATTGCGCCCCAAGAAAATTTGATCTTCCTTTTACCGACCATAAAGTTCGGTTCAGCGGTTTCAAACACGTTGAATTTGACGTGGTCAGAGAAACGGGCACCCATCGTACCCATCAATTTGATCTTCGCATTCGGGTTTCTCTTGTTTTCAATAAGAATGTCGCCCTCATGCGGATGGCCGATAACTTCGTGACCCAAGACGCCCGCGGCCTGTGCGGAAAGAATAACAAAACCTTCTTTGCCGAGTACGCCTGCGCCTTCCGCGCGATCAAGATTGATCGCTTCTTTTGCTACCCGTTTTGCAAGACCGGTAACGATATCAAAAGGATCTTTGCTTGTGACGAGCGGATTTCTCTCAAGAACTTCCGGAGAAACGTCTTTTGCGTCCGGAACTTGTCTTGAAAGCATTTCCAAGAAAGTGCCGGATGAACCGCCAATCGCGCCGAATGCGTCTGAACCATTCACGGTTTTCACTTGGATAACCAAGCGCATCCGCGGTATCATGGAGTCAATTTGCGTTCCTTTTGAGTCGGAAACGACGGTTGAGTCGGTAAATTTGGCGCACATGACTTTTAAATCGGACACTTGCGCACCCAATTCTTGCGCAACCACGCCATAAGCATGCGATGTCAATTCGGATATGCGCTTCACATCCGGTTCCAATTCCGGATCAACGTCAACGCTCGCCTGTTTGGCAATTTCAAAAAAGTACGGGAAAATCTTGAAGTTTTGATTATCAACCTTTTTTTGGATCACATCGGCAGATTTCTGCGCGACGGGAATCACTGATTGCAAAAGCTGGTCAACCTTGGCCTTCATCATGAATTTCTTCGGCATCGTCCGTGTCTTGAGCGATGAAGTGGATATTTCTCTTCCGAGAGTATTTGCTTCGGTACGCGCGCCGATACTGAATGCTTGTCTCACGGTTTTTCCTTTTACGTCCTTTTCTTTGGAAGTAATCGTGATGCCAAGCGTGCCGTTGGCGTCTGTTTGGCAAACGATACCGGATCTAAACCCGACATAGGCGCTTGTGTATTTAATTTCTCTCGGACCTTTTTCGTCCAATGACTCAATGACTTGTTCACAGCTGTCGGCAAAAGCCGGAGCCAAAGAACCGTAGTCATTCGGACTCTGTTTTTCTGGAAGTTTTTCCAGTTTTTTTAATTCTTCACTCATCTCTACCTCCTATCGTTTCAGCGTTATTGGACGATCTTCTTCTTCGTTTCCCGCATCTTTACTGTCATTTTCTTCTGCGGGAACCGTCGTGTCCTTGCTTTTTTCTTCCGGTTTTTTGCCTTGCAATAAACCAAGAACGAAATCAACCAAATTGATTTCGTGTACCGTGCCTTTTCTCATTTTTACGCCTCCCTTATTTTCGAATCAAAATTTTTCATTTTTCAATGAACAAATTCGGTGATTTCCTTCGAATAGAAACCTCCACTTGTGATTATCACGCATGAAAAGAAAGCGCGCAATATTGCCAAAAACGCTTTTATGGTTTGTATTTTTTTATTACGAGGAGAATTTTTTTGTGAATGACCGAAATAGGCAAAATATGCCCATTCTTAGCGCAGGAAACAATGTGCCATCCTTTGCGTTTACGGGCAAACTCGCGATACATTTCGGCGACTCTTTCTTGGTACGTCAAGTCCTTTTCGTGTTGGTCTTTCGCTCCTTCTTCACCCAAGTATCCGCGTTTTTCTTTTTTTGAAACGAGAGCGGAAGCGACTTTGCGAGGAACATCCAAATACAAGACGACATCGGGACGCGGCAAACCGATTTCTTCGTATTCTCCCCTCTCTAAAAATTGTATCATCTCTTCCCGTTCTTTTCCTTTGAGTTTTGCCGATTGAAAACCGATATTGCTCGTCGTGTACCGATTGCACACGACGTTTCCTTTTTTAAGAGCCCCCACGATTTTGTCTTTCGCAACGGCACGATCAAGCATGTACGGCAATGAAGAAAAATACGGGGACATGTTCAGAAAATCGCCGAATTCACCCTTGAGGGCGCGTCCGGTCAAATCGCCGAAAACCGTTTTCCCGTATTGGGGAAAGTCAAAATAGGAAACCTTCTTTTTTTTTGCCAGAAAGTCTAAAAGTAGCTTACTCTGTGTTGCCTTTCCTGAGCCATCCCCCCCCTCTAAGACAATAAGTATTCCTTTTGGCATAAAAAAATTTCTAATATCTAATTCCTAATTTCCAATAAATTTGGCGCTACGCGCACCCATTCACATTGGGTGCGCTTTTTCAAATACTTACTTCAGCGTATACTGAAGTTAATGTTGGAACAAATAACCGGCAAGTATACGCTGAAGCAAATATTT